>JANSXW010000304.1 GCA_024742755.1 bacterium
ATGGCAGTAATGACTACTTCACATTACTCACGCCTATAGACGTAGAGCTGGTTTACTTCAGAGTATTTGACCGCTGGGGCGGGCTGTTGTGGGAGCAAAAAAATGGGGCGACTAATAAGACATCTCATAGTTGGGATGGCCTGTCGCCAAACGGTGAGCAGGTACCTCCCGGGCTCTACTTATGGTCAGCCAGGCTGGAATATCCGGATGGTTTTACCCAAGAATTGTCAGGAGAGCTGGGCTTGATGAGGTAGGGAGGCTATTCACTAAAAACATCGCTTATTACTAGTGGTCTGTGGACCGAGTCAATAAAACTCAATGGTTAGGAGAATGGGACGGTGAAATCTACGGGGGGAACTTTTTTCGTTGCAGAATCATCGCCTCAAATATTAAAGTGTTGAATCAGACATTTACAAATACCGTAACCATAAACTCTAATGCGACTACAACTATAGGGTCTCAGAGTGGTGCAGGTGGGCAGACTGCTTCCGGGCAAAGCACGGGTTCAGGAGGTGGGTGGAATTTCAATTCCAGCTCCAGCTCAGGCGTAGTGATTAACTCTTCAGTGAACTATTCGTTGAATACTCAGGCAGAAGAACCGCTCGGTACTGTAGATTTCGAGTATTGTTCCGGGCTGAACGACAACGGAGGCAATGTAGGTGTTTTTCCCCTAACTACTTGTAACCCATTTAATTCAGGAAACTCCGATTACAATTGTTATATTAGCACGCCTACCAATGGGAATTGGAATATGATGGTAACAGGTGCAGAAGAGTTGTCCTCTGGCTCAATAACGTTGAAAACATCAATTGAACATAACTAAATATTTTATTCTGGAGCATCCTGTTACAAAACCTGGATTGTAGCAGGGTGTTCTAATCAATCCTTTCTGTGATGAAGTATTTAATGACTTTTACATTTGTCCTTGTGCTTTGCTTCGCAGCCTGCGAAAAAGAGCCTGCCAACCCATCCGCCGAACCTCCTCCTGCCATAGGGCCGGAATTTCAGAAATACGTAGAGCGTTTTGCGGAGGAATATCAAAAGAGGGTACCGGATGCTCGGTTTAATCCAGAGGAGTATACTATACGTTTTGCTAATCCTGGGGAGTTTGAAAGTGAAGTCATTGGGCGATGTATACCAGGCGATAATAAAGAGATAATTATTGCCGAAGAACATTGGATTGATTTCGATACTGTTCTTCAGGAATTACTCATGTTCCATGAATTGGGGCATTGTGCATTAGACCGCCGCTTTCATGATCGTGGGACCTTAAGGTTTGGGGCATTGACCTGTAAGAGTATTATGTCTCCATCTATTTACGGAACCGATTGTGGCATTGACTACTACGCTCCGATGTGGCGCGAATTTTATCTCGACGAGCTCTTTGGTGTAAAGGAAGAACCGGACTGGCTGGAGGTCGGGTCGAATTATCATATAGAGGATTTACAAAAGGATACTTTCTCTGTCTCTGAGTTCCATTCCTCTTCGATAGAAGAAGCGCCGGCAGGTCAATGGCAAGTTGAGTTGTTCTTTGACCGGATGTCGAGTGTCGTTTTTCAAATGGGAGATTATAAAGTGGACTTCAGCTACCAAGGGTTTGGGCAGGTCAACGGAGAATCTATTGTTTACTATCAAGACCAGCCCATTATCCGCTATCCATTTTGGAATGGGGTCAATTGGTCAGAAGACCAGCCTATGAAGTTCACCTTCCGGTTCCTGGATGGTGTCCTTTACTTTTACTTCAATGAGCTGTTGGTTTTCAATCGGGAAGCAGTTCCGTCAGGTGAACAGATTATCGATGTAGTAGATACGGAGGGCGTGTTCTCAAAAGTGATGGCTGTGCAGTTTTATTGATGGCATTACTCTTTTCTGCTCTTACAGAGGAGCTCGGCCCTCGCCTCCTACGCTATGGCAGACGGGCAGGTTTTGGCGGCGGAGCGGGTGGTGGTGCGGTGAAGCATCCCCCGGCGCACTTCCTTCGCCGGGGGTGCTTTTGCCTGGCAAAGGCACCCTGCTAGGCAAGGTGCTTGCTTTGTGCGCTGCCCGAGCTCTTCAAAGCCTGCTGGTGTAGCGCTTAACCCAGGGCCTTGCCTGGCGCTCAGCCCCGGCTTTTCTCGATCAAACCCACCAGATTCCGGCAGAAACCGGGACCCGGCTGTGACCCTTGCCCGGGGTGGGGTAGTCTACCTACAAAATGTTAACCAGCCGCTCCCCCGGGCCGTGCTCAGTAGCCCCAAACCTTCTGCACGGACATATAGTCCTCCAAGGCAGGATTTGTGCATTTTCGAGAATTTCAACTTCAAGTCAACATATCATATCTCCTATAAATAGGGGCTGTTGAGTGAAAATCGGGCAAAAATAGTATTTGCACAAATCTTGGCTTGGCAAACTATAGAAAACCCATTGTGTCCTACGTCCCTGAATCACCAAGCTTCGTACTTTCTACAATGTTTTTTTGAAAAAGAAGCCCAAAAATTTGGAAATATTGCGGGGGGGTAAATTTGATTATTGCACAAATAAAAAGCACATAATAAAACGGGAATTGAATTTATTGCAGTATTTGTGTTGCTTGCAGCGCTCTGTCGTTCGGGCGCTCCGTTCCTTTCGATTAATTGCACCAGGTTTTTTATTCATGTTTTTGCACGACTAACCGGCTACAAGTCCGGCATTAAAAATGGTTATGCACCCTGTGTACAGATTAGTACCTGGCCGTTCTATGCCTAATGGTGATGGCCGCTGGTGTCGTGTTGAATACCGTCGCCGGTGCGCCGGAAGTGCAAAAAAGTCAGTTTTGAATGAAAACGTCAAGCGTAGCTATTTCAAACCAAAATATCATGTGATATGAAAAATGATTGTATCGAAGATTGTGCAGATGAGTTCCCTAATGA
>JANSXW010000188.1 GCA_024742755.1 bacterium
CGACTTATGATGATTGCAATAAGGCAGATATCAGGCGTGCCCTCCTAAAGGAGCAGGGACATATTTGTGCCTATTGCATGAGCCGAATCAGTAACGATCTGGATATGATGGGCCGTCCAAAAATGAATATTGAGCACTACGCTGCTCAAAGTGGGGAAGATGGAGAGAAGCTGCGGTTAAATTATTTTAACATGCTCGGGGTTTGCACAGGAGGAGAAGGAGGGCCTGCACATCTAATGCATTGTGATAAAAGTCGTAAAAATACTATTCTGACCGTTGATCCAAGGACGCCGCAGTGTGAAGATATGGTGAAATTTGCCGCTAACGGAACCGTCTTTTCAGAAGATGAACGGGTGGAAACAGATTTGAATCAAACCTTGAACTTAAATATAAGAAGTCTGAAGAGCGGAAGGGCTGCTGCCATACAGGCTGCAAAAAGTACACTCAAAAGTTACTCCAAGGGAGCCATTCAACAACAGCTAAAGAAACTGGAACAAAAGGGCTCAGAAGGAAAATACGAAGTTTACTGTCGGGCTGCTATTTATATTCTCCGAAAGAAGCTGCATCAGTTATGAAGCTCTCCGTCATCATCGTCAACTACAACGTCAAATACTTCCTCGAGCAGGCCCTCCTGTCCGTGCGCCGGGCCTCGCGCGGGCTGGAAGTGGAAACCTGGGTGGTCGACAACAACTCTGTGGACGACTCCGTACATATGGTACAGGAGAAATTCCCGGAAGTACACCTCATTCAAAACAAGGATAACCCGGGCTTCTCCATTGCCAACAATCAGGCAATCAGGCAGAGCAAAGGGGAGTACGTCCTGCTGCTCAACCCTGACACGGTAGTCGAAGAAGACACGTTCGAAAAGTGCATCGCCTTCATGGATGACCGCCCCGATGCCGGTGGGCTTGGCGTCCGCATGATCGATGGCAGCGGTGCCTTCCTGCCGGAGTCAAAGCGGGGCTTCCCCTCTCCATGGGTGGCTTTTTGCAAGACCGCAGGGTTGTCCAGGCTTTTCCCCAAATCCCGCCTTTTCAACCGCTACCACCTGGGCTATCTGGATGAAATGGAGACGAATGAAGTGGAGGTCCTGGCGGGGGCATTCATGTTTATGCGGCGCTCCGTGCTGGACGAGGTGGGGCTGCTGGACGAGGCGTTTTTTATGTACGGCGAGGACATTGACTTGTCTTACCGCATCATGCAGGGGGGATATAAGAATTATTACCTGCCCGAGACCTCCATTATCCATTACAAGGGAGAAAGTACTAAAAAGGGCAGCCTGAACTACGTTCGTGCCTTTTATAATGCTATGATCATTTTTGCCCGCAAGCACTTTACAGGCAATAAGGCTGCGCTGTTCGTGCTGATGCTGCAGGTCGCGATATACCTGCGGGCCAGCCTCACGGTAGTCTCCAGTTTTCTGCGGCGTGCGTACCTGCCACTGCTTGATGGGCTGTTAATTTACGCCGGGCTGGTGTTTCTGAAAGGCTTCTGGGGAGCTTATCATTTTAAGGATCCGGATTACTACAGCCCGTCTATACTGTACTTCAATTTTCCGCTCTACGTAGGCATCTGGCTGCTCTCCATCTTTTTCAATGGCGGGTATGATGAGCGCTACCGTCTCCGCCGGCTGGTCAGAGGCGTAATGCTGGGCACACTGGTGCTGCTTGCCGTTTATGGATTGCTGGAACAGGAGTACCGCAACTCCCGGGCACTCATTTTGCTGGGCACGCTCTGGGCGCTCACGGCTACCGTAGGGGTTCGTATGTTGATGCACTTCATCGCTTTTCGCCACCTGCGGATCGGTGAAGAAGGGGAGATGCCTATCGTGATTGTGGGGACGATTGAGGAAAGCGAACGGGTACAACAGCTATTGCACAAGGCTGAAGTCCATCGCCCGGTGGTGGGGACTGTTGCGCCTACCAATCAGCCGCATGACCCAACCATTTACCTCAGCCGTCTGGAACAATTGGATGAAGTGGTGCACATCTACAACATACGGGAAGTGATATTCTGCTCCCGGGACGTGCCTACGCAGGCTGTAATGCAATGGATGTCCCGGCTGGGGCCCGCTGTCAACTACAAGATTGTGCCCCGGGAAAGCATGAGCATCATAGGCAGCAGCTCCAAAAATACCGCCGGCGAGCTCTACACCATTGACATCCGCTACAATATCGTGCAGTCCATGAGCCAGCGGAATAAACGGCTTTTCGACATCAGCTTCGCTCTGTTCCTGTTATTGACGCTTCCACTGCAAGCCCTCTTTGTCCGCCGGCCGTTGGGGCTGTTGCGCAACGGCCTGTTGGTGCTCATTGGCCGGTACAGCTGGGTGGGCTACGCAGCAACGGACAAAGAAGATATCAGTTTGCCCGGCATCCGAAAAGGCATATTGTCCCCGCTTGATGGTTTGCGTGTCCATCATGTAGATCAGGCGACCCGGCAGCGGCTCAATTTTTTCTACGCCAAAGACTATAATGCCGGGAAAGACACGGAGATTTGCTGGAATGCCTGGCGCAATTTGGGCCGGGATACCGCAGCGTGACCGTATTTTGTTTTGCACTTCACATATAAATATCTAGATATTTTTGTATTTCTGTGGAAAAGCTTACCTTGGTTGTAGGAATAAGCCAATCGGACATGAGAAAGAAGCTACAGAAGTTTACAGAGTTTGCAGACAGCCTTTTGCCGCATGAAACCGCCTACCTGCTGGAAACACAGCAGTTTGAAGACGAGATTAAGCTGGGCATACTGGAACGGCTGAATTACAACTGCACCAATATCCGCCAATTTACGCCTTACGATAAGTCAATAGACAAGCGCAAGTACTCCAATCTGAAAAACTGGGTCAATGAGCGCCTCGAGTCCATTGATGTTGACATGCGCTTTGACTGGATGAGCCACATGGAGCGGCAAATCATGACAGACGCCATCGAGCCCGGAGAAGAGAAACAACTGGTTAAGGCGATCCGGGACTACGAGCAGCTGGACTTTTACTTTACCAAATTCTACGAGCTGGTACAGCTCTACCGGCAGTACCTCCTGATCCGTATGCGCTATGCGCACCACCGGGTCGCAGATGACTTTTTGCGCAAGTACCGGGAGCGTTATGATACCTGCAAAGAGGTCTTTGAGCGCATGCATGAGGCGACTACCGATATTGTGGGGCAGTATTCTGAAAACTCTGCGCAGTCAATGCAGTGGGAAGGCTGGCTTACGGAGGTCTTCTACGATGAGCACCTCGACGGGCTGAACCGCTACCTCGCGCTCGTACGCCTAACCTTCATCTACTTCAATTACCGGCAGTTTGATAAGCTGAAGGAGAAGTATGATTACATCGACAGCTTATTCCGAAAAGGGCAATATTATTCCCGGCGCCTTCTGCTCAATTACTATGGCAACCGGGTGCTGTTGCACACTAAATTTCAGGACTACGATAAGGCGGAGTACTACGGCTATCTGTCAGTGCGGGATAAGAACAGTGACTACATCCACTACGTCAACAACCTGAGCGCGGTGCTGCTCCGGCAGAAGAAATACCCGGAAGCGCTGCAGCTCATGCGCACGGCTTACCCGGAGATGAAACATACGCCGAGCTTCCACAACCGGATCGGCTTTGTAGCTTTTTACCTCAAGTGCCTGAACTACAATCAACAATACCGCAATGCGGAAAACTACGCGGAGTCCTTTTTGCAGGCCTACAAAAAGGAAGTATTCGAGCATCGCTGGCACATTTTCTTCTCTTCTTACCTGGAGGCAATGCTCCGTCAGGAACGCTATCCCAAGGTGCTGAAAGTCGTGCGCAAATACCACCTGCTCGACAAAGAACGGCAGTATCAGCGCAACGCGAACTACCTGCCCACTATACTTTGGTATAATGCAGTAGCCCAATACAAGGAAATGCTAATGGAAAAGGACGAGCTCGCTGAACTGATACAGACCTCCATTAACAGCCTTGACCGGATAGAGGACAAGCAATATCAGCTCAGCGATTTGCTGGAGCAAATACGCCCGTTTGTGCCCGGCATTGTGAACCGGATACAAGGGAAAATGCCAATCAGCCTAGGGTAGGGTGGGCTGTTGGTGATGCGTTGTTCTTCTTTCTACAGTAGTGTGGGGTACTTTCTTTAAGGTGAGTGTCCGTTCGTAATGCTTGATGAGCCGGTCCTGGTATTCGGCCATCTTGTTGAGCACGCGCAGTTCTTCGTTAAGGTGTCGTTCCCGGTCTTCCGCCTGTCTGGAGTATTCCAGCTTTTTGCGGTTCCGGTTAATGTCAAGAATTTTTTGAATGGTATGGTTGAGTGAAATTCGTGCTTTCAGTAGTCGGCGTTGGATCGACCTCTTTGTCATACCTGTAAATAATTTGGTTAGTAGATGTGGCAGGCTTCTTTAGACTATGTTTGGAGCGGGTTCGTCATGAAAATCAAGGAATTGTGGTTCTGGCTAAATCTTTTTTAGCGCGTTTGGCGGGCCAAATAAGCTAAAAAAGATTTAGCCAGAGCCTGCCCCGCATTTCAGCGGGGTTCATAAGTCCTTGGTTTGCAATAGGAGCAAGCTCCAAACATAGTCTTAAGGCTGCCGTTGGGTGTCTTGATAGGTTATCAGCTATTTTAGTGCTGGTTAGGCGGAGGACTCTGCGTAAAGCAAAGTAAGCTGGCTACCAAAAAAAGACCGCTGGATTGTTAGGTGTCATGGCGAACAAATTTTGGATTGTGAATCGATTTCAAAACAATATTTGAAATCAGTAGTTCCAAATATACAAAATAGAAACAACATATCCTAACTTTCAGTTCTTGGCTTCAGGGGCAAAACCCTTAGGGCGCGAATAAAAAAGTAGCGCCCCCTGCCTCCGGGCGGAGGCAATGGGGGCGCAAAAGTGAATTGACACAAGATTCTTAAAACCCGTTAACGCCGTTAACGGTAGTGTATTTGAAACTTACTTTTTGCTCCGGGTGCACAATTTTGAAAGCAGACTGGCACATCAGCGTTGCTTCGTGGAAGCCGCACAGGATGAGCTTTAGTTTTCCCGGATAGGTATTGATGTCGCCAATGGCAAAAACGCCGGGGATGTTGGTGCTGTAATCAAAGGTGTCCACTCGAATGCCGTCTTTGGGGTCTATGTCGAGCCCCCAGTCCTGCAGTGGCCCCATTTTGGGGGTAAGCCCAAAGAGCGGCACGAAATAGTCGGTCTCCTTGGTGTAATCGCCTTCCGTTTTGTGATGAATCACTACTTCTTTCAGCTTACCATTACCCTCCAGCCCAATGACCTGCGCTTCCGTGACCAGGTTGATTTTGCCTGTAGCGGCCAATTGCTCGACTTTCTCCACACTGTCGGGCGCGCCACGGAACCCTTTACGGCGGTGCACCAGGGTCAGTTCTTTGGCCATATCTGAAAGATAGATCGCCCAGTCGAGCGCACTATCTCCGCCACCGGAAATGACCACCCGCTTATCGCGGAAGTGCTCAGGCTCCTTCACCATGTATTCCACGCCTTTGTGCTCGAAAGTCTCAATGTTTTCGATGGGTGGCTTGCGGGGCTCAAAGCTGCCGAGGCCTGCGGCAATAGCAACGACCGGGGCGTTAATTTGGGTGCCCTCGCTTGTGGTGATGGTGAAGCTGCCATCCTCCTGCTTGTCCAGTTTTTCGGCCCGTTCGCCCAGTGTGAAACCTGGCTTGAAGGGCTCGATCTGTTCCATCAGGTTGTCGACCAGCTCCTTGGCACCAACGGTAGGGTAGCCGGGGATGTCGTAGATGGGCTTCTTGGGGTAGATTTCCGCCAGTTGGCCACCGGGTTGCGGAAGGGCGTCTACAATATGGCAGCGCAGCTTCAGCAGCCCGGCTTCAAAAACAGTGAATAAGCCTACCGGGCCTGCCCCAATAATGATGATATCTGTCTTGATCATGATTAGATGATGCTTTTATTGCGCCTGGGAAATTGATATGCTTACTAATGGCACATCGGCGCATTTTGCATGTCTTCCCAGAAGCGAAATTCAATCGGGACATCGAAATTCAGTCCCCGCATGATGAACAGGATCGCAAAGCCGACCAGAAAGGCCGGGAGCAATTTGCGCAAGCGCACCCGCCATTCCAGCTTGATAAACTGGCCGGCAAGCGCAGTAGCCATCATCAGTGGGATAGTGCCCAGTCCGAAGGCTGCCATGTACAGCGCACTGTTCCATACGGCTCCTGTGCTGACCGCGCCCACGATGGCAACATACACCAGCCCGCAGGGCAGCAGGCCATTCAGGCTGCCGATAAGAAATAAGCGTTCTCTGCCACCACCACGCAGGAGCTTGCCCAGCTGAGTTTTGACCCAGCCGTTGAGGCGCTGCATGAATGGAATTTGCAGGATCCGGCTTTCCACGTCCACAGAGAACAAGGCAACGATAAGCAGGAATACGCCCAGCCCGATAGAAATATAGGACTGCGCCCCCGCCAGGAAGAAACCTTTGCCCACCAGGCCAATTACAGAGCCCAACAGAGCATAAGTCAGCACCCTGCCGATATTGTACAATAGGACATTGCCAGCTGCCGCCCAACGCCGTTTGCCCTGATAGGGCAGGGACAAGGCAATAGGGCCGCACATGCCGACGCAGTGCAGACTGCCGAGCAGGCCTATGGTGAATGCCGTCCAGATAGCCATATTACAACCGGATATCTTGTTCCTTATAGTAAGCCTTGCCATCGCCGGTCCAGTCGACTTTGACCTTCCACAGGCCCCGGCGCAGCTCCTCTGTGGGAATGCGCTGTATGCCATCGCCCATCGGCTTTACCGGCAGGCGGAAGTCGCTGGACTGATCAGAGGGGCAAAAGAAATAAATTTCCCCGCCCAGCGCAGAGACTTGCTTTGGAAAGTGCAGCTCTAACGATGCCTGATCGGCAGCCGACTGAATCTTTAGGTCCTCTTCGAGTTGTTGGGCATTGACCAGCTTGTTGTAGTGCTCCTGATAGCGGAGGTCGTCAGCGTAGTACTGATCGGAAACCAGGCTGTGGTCGTACTGTGTAGACCGGTAAACCTGATAGACCAGGGAGAGGACGAACACGCTGAAAAAGATGGCGATGCCAGTTCCCCAATTGAATTTCATAATTTTCAAATGTTTTGCCCGTTCAGCATTCTGACCGGGTTCTTGTGTCAAAAAAATATCTTGTGGTTTGGAAAAAAGGGGGAGCCCGGAGGCCCCGCCCTCTGCATTAACCAAAACTCAAATTTTATTTAACCGGGCCAAGGAAGTTGGTCTTGACCTTATCCACGAGCTCCCCGTTGGAGTAGACCTCGAGGATGACGCTCGTTTTTCTGGATTCCAGTGCGGCTTTGTCCAGGTCTATGAACAGGGCACCTTCGGCTACTTTTCCGGCAGCGGCCACCGGTGGCTTGCCCACGAGCCTGATCCGGCCGGGGATGTCACCGATGAGCTTGAACTCCACAGGCACCTCCTCTGCGGTCTTGTTGATGACCTGATAGTTGTAGAGGTTGCTGATGTAAGTCTCATCCACTTTCTGGTACAGGGTGCCCGGGGTACGCAGCAGCAAGGTCTCTACGTCGGTGCGGGACATCAGGAGTACGATATTCACCACCACCAGCAAGGCCAGTACAGCAGTGTAGGCGATGACCCGTGTGGTGAAGAGCTTCTTCCTGCCGGATTCGATGCCGTTGTAGCTGTCGTAGCGGATGAGCCCCCGGGGGCGGTCGATCTTGTCCATGACCTCGTCGCAGGCATCAATACAGGCGGTACAGTTTACGCACTCGAGCTGTGTGCCGTCGCGGATGTCGATGCCAGTAGGGCATACCTTAACGCAAAGGCCGCAGTCAATACAATCACCGAGGGCCTTCTTCATGGTTTCTGCCGGGTTGGCACCGGGCGGCGTGGAATAGTCTTTCCCGGTTGGCGCGGCAGCCAATTCTGCGGTGGCAATATCCGTCCGCATTTGCGCAATGGGGTTGGATGCGCCTGCATTGCCGGTAGTGGGGGCCGGATTTTTCTTTTGGCCCCTTTTCAGTTTGCCTCTGGGCTCACCACGCACAAAGTCGTAGGCTACCACGATGGAGTTCTGGTCCAGCATAACGCCCTGAAGGCGGCCGTAGGGGCAAATTGTTACGCATACCTGTTCGCGCAGGTAGGAGAAAACGAAGTAAAATGCGCCGGAGAACAAGATCATCGCAATAAAGCCCGATAGGTTCTGTGAAACCGGCTCGGTGGCAATCTGAATCACTTCATCGACACCGATGATGTAAGCCAGGAAGGTATTGGCAACCAGCACTGAGATGGCAAAAAATATCGCCTGCTTGCTGACTTTTTTGATGATTTTCTGGGTCGTCCAGGGGGCGTTATTGAGTCTTTTTTGAGCGTTGGCGTCGCCTTCTATGGCGTATTCGATCTTACGGAAAACCATTTCCATAAAGATGGTCTGTGGGCAAACCCATCCGCAGAAGAGCCTTCCCCAAACAACGGTGAAGAGCACAATGAAGACGATGAGCGTCAACATGGCCAGTACAAAAAGGTGGAAGTCCTGAGGCATAAACTGAATGCCGAACAAGATGAACTTCCGCTCCAGGACATTGAAAAGCAATAGAGGGTCACCATTTACTTTGATAAACGGCATCCCAAACAAGAAAGCGAGCAATACCCAGCTAAGGTAAGTGCGCGCATTGGTAAAGCGGCCCTTAGGCTTTTTCGGATAAATCCAGACGCGCTTGCCCGAATCATCCACCGTCGCGATTTTGTCGCGATAGTCTTCAGTGTCTATGATCGGATCGGTTGCATTCATAACTTAAGTATGATTAAAGTGTGTTAAGCGCTGGGTGGTGTTTATTGGGTTACGTGAGGGTGACTTTGGCTTTGGAGGAAATAGTTGGGAAAGGAGCTCCGACTTAGCGGAGCTCCTCTTATAGTGATTTACTTATTCATGCCCAGCGCATCTTCCGGTTCAGCAGCAGTGCTGGTGGAATCTGCAGCGGGTTGTTCCACCGCATCAGCCTGAGGCTCGTACAGGTCGCCCTGTGGTTCCTTGGCATTAGGCGGATTGGTACCTACAAGGGTCAAAATGTAGCTGGAAACCTTGTGCATGTCAGCGGCACTCAACTGAGACTTCCAGGAAATCATGCCTTTTTCGGGCACACCATACTTGATGGTCTTGAAGATGTCCTTGATGTCGCCACCGTGGATCCAGTAGTTGTCCGTCATATTCGGGCCGACACCCCCTTCGCCCAGCATACCATGGCAGGCTGCACAGTTGGCATTGAAAATATTCTGACCGGTCTCCAGGCCTGCTGCATCGGTCAGCACCGTCACATTGGTTTCATCAACCAGGTTGGCCTGAGTAGCGAGGTAAGCCTGAACCGCCTTTTCGGCACGCTCCATTTCCATCTCGTACTCCTCAGCGGAGCCGGCGCCGGCATCAGTGAAGTGATAGTACGTCATATAGACCACCGCAAAAGCGATCGTGATGTAGAACATGGCGACCCACCACGGTGGCAGGCTGTTGTCCAGCTCTTTGATGCCGTCGTAGTTGTGGTCGAGCATAACGTCCTGCTCTTTCTCCACAGGCACTGCATCGGTCCAACGCTTGTACATGCGGTCCCAGAAAGGCTCTTTGGCTTTCTGTACTTCTTTTTCGTAAGCTTCCAGCCCCATCTCCTGATAGATGCGGATCTGATTGACCTTCACCATCACATTGAGGAGGTGGAAAAGCGCAACAATCGCTGCCACAATCACCGTGCCGGCCAGAGCCGCCAGCGACCAGAACAGGAAGTTGTCGTAGAAGTAAGGGTTCGCGCCTCCGTCTGCGGCTTCCTGTGCCTGTGCTGCGACAGTAAGCAGGAGCAGCGGCAACATCAGGGGCAGCGCCTTAAGTGTTTTATTTTTCATGTCGATCATTTTCAGCGTTAAAAGATGGGTTGGAGTCGTCCAGTGGCATATTCGCCATCTTATCAATGAATGCAGGCTTGCTTCGGAAAGCCATCATCGCACTGACGAGGAATACGGCCATGAAGGTCAACAGGGACGCTATCGCCATCCAGTTGATGTTGCCCGCACCTTCGAGAATGTATTTAAACATGGTGATTTTATTTGAAGGGGGCAGGCCTGCCGTCATGGGAGGCCCGCCACCGGTTCATTAATTTTAGTTGCCGGCCTGTGGCGCAGGCTTGATGTCGGTACCCAGGCGCTGCAGGTAAGCGATCAGGGCAATGATCTCTTTTTGCTCCAGGTTATCGCCTTCGATGCCATCCTTGCGCAGGCGGGCAGCCACCTCGGCAGCTTGCTTCTCTGCATCTGCAATGGCTTCTTCTTCATACCCTTCTTCGTAAGGCGTGCCAAGGGTGCGCAGCACCGCAATCTTTGCAGGCAGCAGGCTGTTGTCCAGGTCGTCCTCAATTAGCCAGGGGTAAACCGGCATAATGGAGCCAGGGGACATGCTTGTTGGGTCGAGCATGTGGTTGTAGTGCCAGCTGTCCGGGTACTTGTTGCCCAGGCGGTGCAAATCCGGCCCGGTACGCTTGGAGCCCCAAAGGAATGGACGGTCGTAAATGAACTCGCCAGACTTGGAGTACTCGCCGTAGCGCTCCGTC
>JANSXW010000362.1 GCA_024742755.1 bacterium
CCGGCAGCCTCTGGCTGACGAGCGATAGCTTCCATTGCTTTGCTACCGATCAAACCGATACCGATACCTGCGCCGAGTGCTGCTAATCCAGCTCCAATTGGTCCCATTGTTATGAGATTTTATATGAGTGAGTAAAATAAATTGCTTAGTGTGCGTGTGCCTCGTCGTGGTGGTGCTCCTCTACCGCTGCTCCGATGTAGGAGGCAGACAGGATGGCAAACACGAAGGCTTGCAGCGCAGCCACCAACAGCTCGATCAGGTTCATGAAGGCAGTGAACAAACCACCTACCACTGCACCCGCTGCTGCTCCTCCGGTATTGGCACCATTATCGCCAAAGAGGAAGATCAGGCCGATAAGGCTCAGGATAATAATGTGCCCGGCCGAGATGTTCGCAAACAAACGAATCATCAGGGAGAAGGGGCGGATAAACAGGCCCAGGATTTCCACAGGCGTCAGGATGATTTTCACCCAACCCGGGATGCCTGGCATCCAGAATATGTGCTGCCAGTAGTCTTTCTTACCGTTGAGGTTCACCACGATAAAGGTGAATACCGCCAGCACCAGCGTCACGGCGATGTTGCCGGTAACGTTCGCACTGCCCGGGAAGAAAGGCACCAGGCCCAGCAGGTTACAGAACAGGATGAAGAAAAACAGCGTCATGACAAAAGGCTGGAAGCGCTCGTAGTGCTTCTCGCCAATCATGGGCTTGGTTACTTCATCTCTCATGAATACAAAAAACACCTCAAAGAACGACTGAATGCCCGATGGCGCCTTCCCTTCGTTCTTCTTGTAGCCACGGGCTACTGCGTTGAAGATGAAGATCAGCAGCAGGGCGGCCAGGAACATGGTGAAAACATTCTTGGTAATAGAGAAGTCGTAAAAGGAAGTGATGCCGCCACCCATCATGCCACCGTCAAGGGTGCTGGGCGCGTCAAGTTTGTAAGATTCATTTTCGTAGTTGACGTAGTAAACGTCTTTTTCTTTTCCTTCTTCGTCCGCCTCAACTTTGTGGTCGATGTGGCCGATGTGCACTTCACCCTTAGGGAAGGAAGGGTCAGCCACGCGGTTGATGCGGCCGTGGTTGAGAACGTAGCCGTCAACAGCGGTGTGGCCGTGCTCAAACATAGCGGAGGTACCTGTGGTCCAGCCGTGGTCCGGCGCATAAAGAAATACAGGGAGTGGAATGTGCACGCCTTTCCACACGTGGAACTCGTTGGCATCGGCGATGTGATGCATAACCGTAGCTACCGGATCGTAGCCTTCACCGTGCTCTTCGTTCTGATTGTGCTCTTCGTGCCCTTCGGCAGGTTCGTGCCGGGCATGGTCGTCATGGCCGTGATCGTCGTGTTGCGCAAACACAGGGCTCGCAAAGCCAGTGAGGGCCAGGGCCAGTGTCAGTATGCAGAACTTCTTGATGTCCACTTTCACTATTCTTATGCTTTAGTAGGCTTTGCTTAATAGAGGTGCAAAAACCAGGACCTTTAGAAATCGGCACAAAAGTAAGGCACTTTGGCATATTAGTGAAACGTACACC
>JANSXW010000384.1 GCA_024742755.1 bacterium
TGCCATGTCCTCGACGCAGATCGTGCGGTGCGCCTGTGACAGCAGCACATGTCACCGAGACCAAACAAGGGCCATGACACACTCAGATCCACTGAAAGGCGCAACACGACGGGCAGCGCCTTGGTGAACCAGAAGCCCTTCGTCTTGCCTCTTGCCCGTGTGAGTGTGGGCGAGCAGTTGGTAGACACTTGCTGGAACTTAACACCAGCAGCAATGTCGACACAGCACTCCTGCTTCGCCAGGTCAATGCCATCCTTCCGCAGCTTCCTCAAGGCAGCCTTGATGTTGCGGCGGGCACCTGGGGCGTCCGGCAGAGTCTCCTTGGGCTTCTTGGCCAAGACACTCTCGAGGTTGACATTGACAGCCTTGGGGCGCTTGACACTGATGCCACTGGTGTTGGACAATGACTTGGGCGGGAGTGCGGCAATAATGTAGCAGCGGCGGCGGCGCTGAGGCAATCCGAACTCCCGGCTGTCCAAGACAAAGGCCTTCACCTGATACTTCAGCTTCTTAAAGGTCGTCATGATGAACTTGAAAGTAGCACGGTACTTCTGGTGCTTGGCCAGCGCCGCCACATTCTCTAACACCACTGCACGTGGGCGGCGAGCCGTCACATAATCCATCACTTGCTGGGAAAGATCCCGTGGGTCGGAACTGCCCTTCCGCTTCCCAGCCGTACCTTATTATAGCACAGCGGGGGCCAACCGGAAAGCAATCCAGCGACGACAATCATTCATAACGACGGCAGCTGGCCTGTTATTGGCCGTGCCTGATCTCCTGGCTCCTGCTGGCTGGGTGGGTGGCTGGCTGGCATTTTGTGTTTAATCGTCAGTCCAATTGCCAAGTTGTCTTGTTGACTGACTGTGCGGGCTGCTGACTCACTCACTGACTGCCTGACTGGCAGGCTGGCTGGTTGAGTGATTGACTGACTTACTGACTGCCTCCCTGCCTGATTCTAACTAGCTGAATTTATCAATGAATAGAAAACGAATGAATATGAATGAACCAATTAATGAAAGAGAAAGCAATAATGAAATAAAAAACAAAAATTGATAAACAAGTAAAAACAAAACAACAACATAAATAATGAAATGCATGAAGTGAATGAAATGCACATGAAATGAAATGACAATGACCTGAAATGAAATGAAAATGAAATTAAATGAAATGAAAAATGAAACGAAATGAAATGAATGATTGATTGGTTGAACGAATGAATTAATGGATGAATGAACGAATGAGCGAATGAGTGAATGAGTGAATGAATGAATGAATGAATGAATGAATGAATGAATGAATGGATGAATGAATGAATGAATGAATGAATACATGAA
>JANSXW010000141.1 GCA_024742755.1 bacterium
CTCGACAGCGCGGTCAACTGATCGGCATATTCTTCGAAATACAAAAGAATGAATGGCCTGCGGTGCTTTGTCGAACGCGTTGCCCCGGCGTTGTGCTGCTCTACTCGCCGCAGCAAATTCGAGGTCGAGCCTTTGTACAGGCGGTTGTCTTTTAGGCTGTAGAGAACGTAGAAGTAATGCATCGCGGTTAAATGGGTCTGTAAATAGCGAAAGCCTTCACCGAGATCGGTGAAGGCTTTGTAGCGTGAGAGTTTTTTGAACATACCTAATATTAAAAGTAAGTGTATTGTTTATATTACTGATAAACAACGATATTAATAATATTTTAAACATATAGCAGCAAAATAGAACGGTTTTGTTTTGCAGTTTTGGGGTTTGGTCAGGTGTTCGTATATTTGAGAAAACAACGGATAAATGAAGCCATACCGTCCTAAAATACCCACTCCCCGTTTCCAGATCATTAACCGCCGCCCAAACGGTCAATGCCTGATACAATTACGGTTCAATGTGAACGGGAAGCGTACCCACTTTTCCACCTCTATCAATATTGAAATCAAGCACTGGAACCCGAAGCGCCAACAGGTAAAGCAAGTACGGGGCAAAGAAGATGCACACCGGGATATTAACCAACGCCTGGAACGCTTTTCAGAAATCGCCCAGGAAATCTTTGTGGAATATGACTATGGCAGAGCATTAACCCCGGAGCTGTTTAAACAACAAATGGCAATCCGTTGCGGAAGGGTGGAAGACCCCAATACCAAAGCCACTACCCTATTTCAATTTGTAGAGCAGTTTATTGAGGCAGAGCAAAACAAGCCCAACGCAAAGCGGGGCACCTGGAAGAAATACCTAACAGTCTTTAACCACCTCCGGGATTTTGCAGCCGCCCAGGGCAAAGACAGCCTGGACTTTTCAGATATAAATTGGCAGTTCCGAAGCGACTTTATCAACTGGCTTTACTCCCCGCCCCGGAGCCATTCCCAGAACAACGCCGCGAAAATATTAGCCGTCACCAAACAGTTTTTGAGGGAAGCAGAAAAACGGGGCTTACACTCCAACCGCATTTACACCCAGAAAGGCTTTGGGCTTCGCCGTACAAAGACCACCGCAAAAGTACGGCTGACCTTTTCCGAGCTGGAACAACTGGCAGCCGTTGACCTTTCCGATACGCCCCGCCTGGAACGTGCCAGGGACTTGTTTTTGGTAGGCTGTTTTACAGGCGCCCGCTTTTCTGACTGGCATAAGGTGAGCCGGGAAAACATCATTGAGGAACCGGAAGGGCAATTGATACAGATCCTCACCCAGAAAGTACGAAACCGGGTTGTGGTGCCCGTCTTCCCCGTACTGGCTGGCATACTGGAAAAATACAGCTATCAATTGCCGGAAATTTCAATACAACACTTTAACCGGGATATAAAGACCGTTTGCAAAATCGCTTTAAAAGATAGCCGCTTTCAGCGGATATACTCCGAAGGTGGAGACACCAAAGCGGAAATAGTGGAAAAATGGGAACGGGTGAGCAGCCACGCCGCCCGCCGGAGCTTTGCCAGCAATTTTTGGGAAGCCGGAATACCCGCCGCCCTGCTTATGCAGATCACCGGGCACGCCACCGAAAAGCAGTTTTTTGAATACATCGACATAAGCCAGGAACAAGCCGCACGGCAATTTGCCAAAATGGCTTTGGAAGTGCTGAACAAGCGCAACAAATAAGGAAGTAAAAACCCGCACCGCTGGCATAGGACTTTGGCGAGTACATCCAGCGGGCGGGTATTGTTAAACAAATAACCCTTAAAGGTATGAAATCCTTACAGAGCGCGCCAAAGGAGCGCGCATTTTTCGACGTGTACGCACGTCTGGCCAGATCAATCAAGGCAAGCGGGCTATTTGCCCAGATCGTTTCAGGGCTTACAGAAGTTGGCGGAATATACGCCGCCGCTTATACCGCCCTGCTGCCAGTCTTCCCTAACCTTGCCCTTTACTTTGCCGCCGCCGTTGCCATTATCGGCACCGCTATCATTGAGCTAGGTTTGCGAGTGCTGGCACCGCAGACCGTTGACGCGATACTTTACCGCAGGTACAAAGGGCTTCATTTGGCAATGACCATCAGTATTTGGATACTGACCGCCGTACTGTTGACCGCTTCCGGTCTGCTTTCCTTCCGCAACTCAAAGACGATAGTAAACGAGTTCACGCCGGAAGCTACGGAACAGACCACCGCCCAGGCTGACAGTATTTACCAAGCTGAAGCCCTCCGCCTGTCTTCCGCCTGGGCGAATGACAGCGCCCGGATTGCGGAACAGTACGCCGCCCAGATCACCGCCGCCCAGACCGCCGGAGCCGGGAAGGTCAACGCCGCCAAACGGGAGCTTTCCAACTGGTACAACCGGGAGCGCCGAACGGGTAACAGCTACGGCACCCAGAAAGACCGCGCCCGCCAACTGATAGCAGACCGGGAAGCGGAAGCCGCCGCCGCACTGGCAGCACTCAAAGCCCAGGAAGCGGAAGCCCTCAACACTGCCCGCCGTGACTACAAAGCCGCCCTGGGCACCGCCCAGGCAGACCGCCGCACCGCAGCGGGCGAAGTGAAGGCAGCAAATGAAGCCGCAGCGGGCGAACGTGCCGCCACCGTTGCCGCCTATGGGGGCGGGCTGGGCTGGTTCACTGTGGTAGCCCTTATGGTATTTGCCGCTTCCGTTGTCCTGGAACGTATCCACCGTAAGGGCAGCGGGATAGCGGAAACAGTGGAGCTTTCCCAATACGATGTAAACCCGCCCGCATTGGTGGAAGCCTGGGAAGCCCTCCGGGAACGGGTACAATACGCCCTCCGGTCAAAGATCACCGCCTTTGCCGAGAACACCCCCGCCGCACCACTGCCCGCCCGCCCTGCTGAATTGTACGACCCCACCCAATTGGCAAACATCGTTATCAATTTGCAGGTGGAAGGGGAAGACGATGACAATACCATTTACATACAGCCAAAGCGCCGGCAGATCGGGTTTAAGACCGCCAACACAGACCCGGAAGCCGCCAATACTTCCCGTGCCCTTTATAACGCACGAACACCACACACGAAACACGAACCGGAAACACCGGAGCCGAACACGAAAAACAGCTATGAAACGCCCGACCTCCGGCACCTCAAACAACGGCTGAAGGAATACAAAAAGCGCCTGGGCAAGCACCAACAAAAAGCCCTCCGGTATGAAAAGGAAGGCAAAGCCGTACCAAAGCGCACCGCCGCCGCTGTGACCAATAACGCCCAGTGGGTGGAACACTACACCAATTTGATTAACCAGGCGGAAGCCACAAAGCGGAAGGCATGAAAGTGAAAATACAGACCGACCGTAAAGAGCTGAAGCAGGAAGGGCGGAACATCTTACGCGATACGCTGATAGGTTGCGCCGTGCTGCTTATTCTATTCATCCTCAAAACAGTTTGACCATGTACGTTTACATACAGACCGAACCCACCCTATTTACCGTTGGCTTTCATTCCCCTTCCGGCAAGTGGCACCCAGAGAGCGACCACCCCACCCGGAAGGAAGCCGCCCAGCAAGTGGCGAAGCTGAACGGAACAGCACCAACGCCCACAATTGATAAGGAGCTAATACCCCCCGTGCCGCTTTTGCTCAATACGGATTTAAACGACCCTGACAACTTCGCCTGGCTGAAGCGGATATACCTTGCCACGGGCGGGAACCAAACCGCACTGGATGACCTCCGCCGGAAGATGGACGTATCAAGGTCACACCCGGAGTTTATCAAGGCAAACCGGGAGCTTAAAGCCTTTATTAAAACGCATTTTACCAACCTTTAAAACATTCAGACCAATGACAAACAAAGATATTCAAGACCTGGAACGTAATTGGGGGCACCTGGAAAAAATGCAGGCTTCCGAATTATTCGACCTTATCACAGAACTGCTTTTCCTGCCTGGGCTGAAGGAACAGGCAGCAATGACAACGGAAAATACCTATTTGGTGACCAACCTAATACGGGAACTGACCGCCAAAGCCATACTGACCGCCCACTATGAAGGCATAGCATATGAAACCAAAAGGGCAGAACAGGAAAAGTTTTCTGAAAATCGTTAGTGGAATCGTATTTCGGGCTGGAAGCCTTACCAATACTGGGCTGAAGGCAGATTGAGAAAAAACCATGTCCTGAAAATTAACCAAACAAAATTCTTTTGTCACAGTAATGTCATATTTACCAACCCAATCGTATTTCGGGCTGGAAGCCTTGCCAACGCTGGGCGGAAGGCGCATTGAGCCAAAAAACCTATGTCCTGAAAATTAACACTTTTCTGGAACGCCTGTAATACCAAGCCCTTACCAATGATATAACCCAATTTTTGTTGGCTGTTTTTGATTTCAAAACCTTGTCCTTTCAAAAAATGACCAACGCCAATACATTTGAAACATCAATTTTTTAACACAAAAATCATTTACCAATGACCAAGCAAGTCACAATTAAGGAAGCCCACTATGTAAAGGATGTAACAATTTCCCTTCGCACCAACAGCCAGCTAAAAGCCATTATGGAAGAGCTGGGCAAGCGCAAGGGCATGAACCTGACGGACTACCTCAATGAAATGATAGTGGCGCAATTGAAACAGGAAGGCATTGCCGTGACCGTGAGCCGCCAATTTTAGAACCCTTAAAACCAAAGTTAAATGACCCGTATCGTTGTACTATCTGAACACGAAGCCAGCAAGATTGTAAAGGAAGCCGCCCAGATCGCTGTTTCCGCTGCCCTCAATGAATGGGAACGCCTGGCAAAAGAGCAGGAAATAAACGACCCCCTGCTTACCAAAAAGGAAGCGGGGGCACTGCTAAACGTTTCTGTCTCCACTATTGACAACCTTTACAACACTGGGAAGCTGAAGGGCTACCGTATTGCATCTTCAGTACGTTTCAAACGCTCGGAATTGCTGGAATACATTGAACAGAACCAGATTGAATAGAGCGCAAAAATTAAGCCTGCTCCATTGCCGTTGGAGCAGGCTTTAATGGTTTGATTTACTGTTTGTTACACACTAAAAAAACATCACCATTATGACCGCAAGATACAACCAAAATACCAATATTTCAAACCCCATTGGTGAGATCACCAAAGAAGGGCTGGGCGAAGATATAAAGCGCCGCACAAGTGGCACCAAGCCAAAGACCACCCGCCCAAAATCCAACCAATCCCAATTCCCCCTGGAAGCCTTCCCCCCATTCTTTCAGAAATTCATACCTGAAGCCCAGGAATCTTTGGGAATGCCCCCGGACTATTTAGCCCCGGCAATACTTTGTGCCGCTTCCGCTGCAATCGGCAGAACGCGCGCCTTTGAGATCAAGCGGGGCACCGTACAATATGGGAATTTATACTTTGCTGCCATTGGAAACCCCAACAGCAATAAAAGCGCCCCTATGAAATTCGCCTTTTCCCCAGTGGAGCAGCGTGATAATGAAAACTATCAGCAATTCCGCCGGGAATTAGCCAACCACACCGATGAAAGCGAAGAACCAAAGCCTACCTGGAAACGAAGCTTGGTAAATGATATTACGGTGGAAGCTTTGGGAGTTGTCCACCTGGACAACCCCAGGGGGGTAACTGCCTTTCGTGATGAGATCAGCGGGTTTATTGAATCCTTTAACCGATACAACAAAGGGGGAGATCAGGAAAAGTTTTTGGAGTGGTGGAGCTATGCCCCTATGAAGGTTGACCGATTGAGCCGGGAGCCTGTCTATATTCCAAGCCCTTATATTTCCGTCTGTGGCACCATTCAGCCGGGAGTATTGGAAAAGATGACCAAAGGGGACGGGGACAAAAACGGATTTATTGACCGCTTCCTGTTCACATGGCCCCAGGGTATCAAAAAGCCCACCTGGACAGATAGCGAGTTTCCCGAAAGTCTTTTGAACCAATACCGGGAAGGCATTGAAAATCTATTGAATTTGGAAATGGAAGAACAGGAAGGGCGAATATCAAAAAAGCCCCTGAAGCTACGCCCGACACTGGAAGCCAAAAAGCGTTTATTCGAGTTTTACAACGGTGTAAACAATAAGCTTTGCAACACGGCAGAGAATGACCAATTAGCAGGCATACACGGCAAATTTGATACACATACCGCCCGCCTGGCTTTGCTGCTCCAAATGCTTTGGTTTGCCTTTGAAGGGAAGCGCCACGATGTTATTGAGCTGGACACCATAGAGCGCGCAATACTAACGGCTGAATACTTCCGGGAACAATCCATGAAGGTTTACGACCGTATCAACCGACAAACACCCGTAGACCGATTGCCAGCGGATAAACAGGCTGTTTACCTTGCCTTACCCGAAAACAAACCATTCAAGACAGGACAAGCCGTTGAAATCGCAAAGAAAAAGGGAATGGCTGAAAGAACCTTTAGGGGCTGGCTGAATGACAAGACCTTTTTTGAGAAAATCAGCTATGGGGTTTACGCTAAAATATATTAGCCCTTGCCAACCTTGCCAACTCTGCCAAGTTGAAGCCAGAAAACACTACAAATAATTGATTTTCAGCAATTTAAAAGTTTTTAAAGTTGGCAAAAAGTTGGCAAAAGTTGGCAAAGCCTGCAAAAGTTAGTTTTTCACTGTTTTGGAAGTTGGCAAAAGTTGGCAACCGGTTTTGCCAACTTTAATACCTGAAAACCAATGAATTACAAGGAAGTTGGCAGAGTTGGCAACCTGTTTTGCATAAACCTTTGAGCAATGACCACCACACACCACCAATTTATCCTGGAACCATACAAAGGGAGCCGCACCCGGCACCGCTGCCCAGGCTGTGGCAAGCCCAGGGAGTTTACCCGGTATATCAATACCCTGACCTGGCAGCACCTTTCCGATAATGTTGGCAAATGCAACCGGGAAAATAAATGTGGCTATCATTACACGCCCCGCCAATACTTCCTGGACAACCCCACGGAAGAAGCCCGCGCCTGGCTGCAATCAGATCAACACCTGAAAACCTACACACCACCACCGCCGCCCCCAGTGGATTACATACCCCGCGAATTTGCCATAAAGAGCTTAAAGGCATTTAGTAAAAATAACTTCCTCCGCTACCTATCAAAGCTATTTGGGGAAGACAAAGCCTACCAACTGGCAGAGCTGTATAAGTTGGGCACATCAAAGCATTGGAGGAACGCCGGAGGCTACAGCGTTGTATTTTGGCAGATTGACCGAGCAGGAAATATAAGGCAGGCAAAAGTAATGGCATACGACCCGGAGACAGGCAAGCGCATAAAGGAGCCGGACGGGCTGGAAGTGTTCAGGAATGGGAAGTACCAACCCCAGCCGGAAGACCAAAAACCGGGTGCATACTTTGCAGGTAAACGGCTATTGAAAAACAGAGACGCAAATTTATCACAGTGCTTTTTTGGGGAACACCTACTAAGCGCCGCCCCTTCCGCCCCCGTTGCAATTGTCGAGAGCGAAAAGACCGCTGTAATTATGGCAGGGGTTTACCCAGATTGTCTTTGGCTGGCTACGGGCGGGAAACATGGGGCACGGTGGACAGATCAGGAAGTTTACCAAGCCCTGGAAGGGCGGAACGTTGTACTTTATCCAGACCTGGACAGTACGGCAGATTGGGCAGACCGGGCGAAGATATTAGCCGCCGCCTGTGCATCTGTGGAAGTGTCCACCTATTTGAGAGACAACACCCCGCCGGAAGACCACCGGGAAGGCTACGACCTTGCCGACTACTTTATAAAGCGCCTGCTTTACCCAGATCAGGAACAGACCACCGCCCAGGCAGATCAGGAAGCCCAGGAAGGCTTTACCCTTCCGCCTGGCTGGCAGTGGGAAGAACTCAACCTAAAGCACGGCACACACCGCGTACTTATCGACCATGACGGTTTGCCCGCTTCCTGGAACTACAACCCCAGGACAAAGCGGGAAACGCTGGCTATAATGATAGCCCAACAGCCGTTGGTCAATTCCTTAATTCACAAATTCGATTTACAATTATGAAGCTAGGACTAGGTTTAGGAATCAACAGAATGCGCCCCCGCCCCAGACCAGAGCCGGAAGCCCCCCCCCTGGAACTTCGCAGCGCCCCGGCACCGGAGCCAGAGCCGGAAGCGATGGAGCCGCCGCCCGCCGCACCTGCCCAGATTGAACCGCCAAAACGTAAAGGCTTGATTTACAGGCTATGGCAGCGCATCAAAGCAGGTGCAAAACCTTGTCCTTTCATATTGCCGGACAAGGTCAGACATTTGTACCAACAGATAATTATAAACTATGGTAGGGGCACCAAGCCGGGAAGGCGGACGAAAGGAAGACAAACTAAGCGTGAGGATTGAGCCACACGTAAAGGCACAACTGAAGCGCCTGGCATTCAACCAACGGCTGAGCCTGTCCACCTATATCCAGCACATGGTTTACCGCCACCTGGAAGCCAAAGGGCTTGACGATTACGAACCAAAAAACGACACGACATGGAACAGCAATTAATTGAGCAATTCAATAAGCTAAACAGCACCGCCCAGGAAGCATTGGTACAATTCCTCCGGGCAGTCAATGAAGGCACCACCGCAGAGCAGACCCCAGAGCAACGGGAAGCGGAAAAGGCATTCCGAAAGACAATGAAGGACTGGACCCGCAGCAAGACCATGAAAGGTCCAGGCTATTAAGATCGGTATTTTGTGCAGCGGGGGTAAGTTGGTCATGCAACTGCCCCTGCATTTTTCCCCCATTCTATGGGGCACAATTGCAAAAGCGGACAGGCGAAGTCGGGTATCTAACGCTATCAGCGGTTTTACTGCTTCGCCCAGGCTTTTAAAGCCAAACAATAAATGCATTGAATTTCAATCAGTTAGGGTTTTTATTTTTTCTTTACAGGCAATTTTAAAAAAGCCGTTTCGCATTACGTTTTTTATTAATTTATAAATATTTGTAATATGAAAGTTCTGGAACCAACAGTTTTTGAAGTAAGGCAAGACAAAACAGACCTGCAAATAAAGGCTTTGCGGGAGCGCAGGGAACAACAGGCGGAAGCCCTGGAAGCCCTCCGGCACGCTGTTTGCAAGTTGTACCGGAAGGAATCCGTATTGTACGCGGACATTGAACAGTTCCTATTGTTCAGCCACAACCCCCAGACCAATTTTTGGATGGAGCGCAGCAAGCTAAGGGAGAAAATCAAACAGGAAGCCTTTGGGCTATGGCTGAAGCTGGAAGGCGGAAAGCTGAAGATCAAACCGGAGTTTGCCGAATCTGCGTTAGGCTTTGTCCCCGATGAAGTGCAAGGGCTTACCGAAGCCTGGGAAGCCGTTGACAAACTGGGCACAGAGAACCCCCGCCGCTATTGGTCAGATACCGCCCAGCAATTCAAGACCGTGCCCGTCACCGCCGCCGAACAAAACGAGATCGAGCGCCGCAACACAATGATGGTACACAAACCGGAGCTGAAGGCGATTATTATGAAGCTGAGAGAGGAAGTACAATTGCTGAACCTGTCCAACATCTACCACGATGCCGGGATAAACATGGCAAAGATCAGGCAGACCCGCCCGGAGCTTGTCCCCTTCCTGGGCCGTAAAGATGTGGAAACCGTCAAAGGGCTAAAGACCACTGAATTTTTCCTTAACGAAAAAATGCTTTTGCATTCCGCTAACCCGGATTACAAAGCATTTGACGAGCAATAAGAAGCATTTTTATTTTTTAACTTTGGGTTCAGAATAGTGCTGACCGTGCCTGCTTAATTGCGGGCACGGTTTTTTTTTATTACTTTTTTTTCGGGGCTTACTATGGGGTTCCCAAAAACAAAAAGCCCTGTAAATCAAAGACTTACAGGGCTAAATTGTAGCGTGAGAGTGACTTGAACACTCGACCTCAGCATTATGAATGCTGCGCTCTAACCAGCTGAGCTACCACGCCATTTTATTGCTCTGAGACGATCCCGCTTCACTGTATTCGAACCCCATATGGGAGAGTGACTTGAACACTCGACCTCCCGTACGGGCGCTCTAACCAGCTGAGCTACCACGCCATTTTATTGCTCTGAGACGATCCCGCTTCACTGTATTCGAACCCCATATGGGAGAGTGACTTGAACACTCGACCTCCCGTACGGGCGCTCTAACCAGCTGAGCTACCTCGCCATTTTATTGCTCTGAGGCGATCCCGCTCCACTGTATTCGAACCACATATGGGAGAGTGACTTGAACACTCGACCTCCCGTACGGGCGCTCTAACCAGCTGAGCTACCTCGCCAAGAATAAACTTAAAGCAGCATTCTGCTTTTTGCGGTTGCAAAGATAAATTTTTAACCCTATTCCATGCAACCTTTTTTGGGAATATTTTTTCAAATGGGAAAAGTGAGAAATGACAGACGAGCAAAAAATCGGTATACGCCCTGATATCTCAACTAAGGATATTGAAAGCACTCCTGCGGAACGCTTCCAGAATGCGACGCTCCGGCCGGTGCTGAAACTACAGAATGAACTGCTGCAGGCTGTTTTTCTGCACATGATGGACAAACGCAAAGTCAATTTCCAGCAGCAGCTCCCTCAGGATCAGGCGGCGCAGATTGAGCATAGCCTCAGCAAAGATAAACGGCTGCGCTTTCAACTACTCGGCGCAGTAATCGGGCAGTTTACGACAGCGGAATATGCCCACTTCCTGGAATTAGAGCAGGAAGCCACGCGCCGCATTTTCACCATGATGGCGCAGCGGCTGAAGGACGAGCTCATCAAAACCATTTAGGCCCGGCATCTTTCATTTCGCTTTCCCGGGGCGCAAAGAGCAAATTGAGGCCAAGCCGCACATGGCTGGCGTTGCTATCCTTTGGCTGGAAAACGGTTAAGATATTGTCCGTGGCGGCCACGAGCTGAACCGGGCCGGCTTTAAGAGTGGCATTCAGGCCCAGGTTGTCAAAACGATTGTTGCGCCAGGAGTAAATCCCTCCGACATTCAGAAAAGGCAAAACTTGCAGATTGGAAGATAAAGCTGCCGCCGGGTAAGTATTGCCCCGGTAGCTTTCGCTAAAAATCAGTCCCCCTACCGTCCAGTTCTCGCGCAGGCGCAGCGTAGCGCTCAGGTAAAAACGGGTGGGCAGGGTTGTCCGGAAACCTTCCGAGCCTTCCTCTATTTCGTAAACCGCTTCCAGCGTGTCCAGTACAGAACCAAAACTGGTGCTGTCATCAAAAATGCGCTGTGCAAAGTCAAGCCCTTCGTATTCGTAGGTGCCTTTAAGGCTGTAATTATTCACTTCCTCATCCCAGTCAATGCCGCCAATATCCAGCACACTAGCCGCCAGCTCCAGCTTGCCGAGCTTCACGTGCGCCCCCAGGTCGAAAGCAAACCCGGTATTCCCTGTAAACAGCTCCTCTGCGGAGAAGGTCGCAAAATCGAAATTAGTCTGAATATCGTCAAAACCATCGTAAGTCAGGGAGGAAGCACTGTTGACCTGATAATCGGCATTGAGCGACAACTGGTAAATCTCGCTATCCGTCCGAAGCCGAAGCTGATTCCGGCTGCTGTTGATGCTGCCTGCCCCTGAAAGCAGCTTGGCCCGGCCGCCGATGACCACAGCGTCACTGACTTCAATCATGGCCCCCACGGCAAATTCCTGATAGCCAAACACATCTATATCGGGAGCGAACTCAATTTCTGCCCCAATAAACTGAGCATTGCCCTGCCAAATGAGCTGCGGCAGGGTCTTGGGGTAGTCCATAAATGCATTGAAACGGAAGGCATGGGAAATGCTGAGCCCCAAAGGACCAAATCGTGCGCCCAGGCTGAGGGTTTCAATATCCAGGTTTTCGCGTATGGCGTTGCGGTCCTCCATCTCAAGGATAGCCTGATCGACATTCAGCACCCGGTTGCCGTTCGCATCTTCAACAAAAAGTGTGTTGTAGGTCAGGTTTTCCACCCATAGGCTGTTGTAAACGCCCGGCAGCCCAATCACCATCTCGTATTCCGGGAAAAATGCCGGATTCGTGCGGTTCGCCTGCCAGGTATGCCGCAGAAAGTGTGTGCTCAGGTCTTGCTGGGCAAACAGCACAGCTGAGGGCAGCGCGGCAAATGCCAAAGCGGCCAAAAGTAGCTTAATTCTCATGGTAGCGTTTGATTTCAAAGGTTCTGGATTGGGTGTGCGGATGGTTGCAAGGGCAAGAACGGCATTTTCGGCCGGAGAATTGTACAAATTGGCCAGCCACTTGCCGACAAACAAGAGAATAGCTGCCGCTAAAGCAACGGCATCCCAAACGGAACTGAATCCTTCAGGGGTTTCACACTAAGCAGGAACGGTAGCCCCGGCACGGGCCCCTTTGACAAAGTACATGTCGATCAGGCCCTTATTTTTAGCCTGTACTTTGCCCCGGTACTCGCAGTCAAACTGGTATTTGATCAGGTTGTAAGTCGCCTCTGAAATATTGACCCGACCAGCCTGGCCATTGGTCTCCATACGGGAAGCGGTGTTTACCGTATCGCCCCATATATCGTAGGCAAATTTATTAACGCCCACCACGCCCGCTACGGCAGGGCCGGTGTGTATGCCTATGCGAGCCTCGAAGTAAGGCTTGCCCAGGCGCATGCGCTCCTGCTTTTGTTCCTCCAGGTACTCCTGCATTTCCAGCGCCGCCTTGATCATACTGCCCGGCATGGTCTTGCGGTCATCCAAACCGGAAGCGCACATGTAGGCATCGCCGATCGTTTTGATTTTTTCGATTTCCGGATAGTTGCCGATGATAAAGTCAAAGCCCTTGAAACAGCGGTCGAGCTCTTCCACCAACTCTTCCGGTGAAAGCTGCTCAGAAATCCTGGAGAAATTGATAAAGTCGCTGAAAAGCACCGTCACCTCGTCGTACTTGCGGGTTTGCGCTTTGCCATACTCCCGTAATTCCTCGGCGATATTGGCAGGCAGAATGTTCAGCAGCAGTTCGTTGGACCGCTCCTTCTCCTGCTCGATCATGCGGTTTTTGTCCTTGAGCTGGCGGCGGTTGCGGCGGCTAATGAGGAAGAGGATTAGCAAAAGCAGGGTTAACAAAATGCCAGAACCAGCCAGGATTAGGAGGCGCTTGCGTTGTTCTTTAATCTCCTTGGCTTCATTACGGCTTCGCTCAGCTTCCAGTTTGGCTTCTGCCAAATCTGCTTTTTGAGCCTGAAGTACAGCTTCCCGCTTGGCTTCGGCAGCAGACAGCTTTTCAAACTTCTTCTTGTTGATTTCTGCTAAAGAATCTGCTTTCGCCTTTGCAGCCGATACATCAGCCAGGCGCTCCTCCTTTTTATTGACCTCCTGCTCTACCTGTTGTTTTTCCTGCACAAGCCGCTGCTGCTGCTGTTGCAATTGGTCCCGGTCGGAAGACAGCAAGTCTTTCTCTTCCGAAAGGCGGTCAATTTCAGCCTGCAGGCGCTGCCGCTCCTGGTCCAGTGCCTTACGCTGCTGCTCATATTTGCGCTCCAGGTCACTGATACTCGTACCATTCTGACTGAAGTAGTTGAAAGCCTCCTCTACAATCTGGTAAGCCTTGCGGTAGTTTCTGTCTTTTTCGGCAAGCCGGCTGCGGCGTTCCACGCTTTTGATGATGAGGTCCGAATCCCCGGCATCCTTCGCTTTGGCTAAAGCGGTTCGGTACCAGACTTCGGCGTTCCGCTCATCACGGTCGCGTTCGTAGCCCCGCCCAACCAGAAAGGCCGCTTCTGCACCCATACTGGAGTTATTGATCTCCGTAGCTAACCGGTGCGCCAGTTTAGCCTGCTCAATAGAAGCCTCCGTATTGCTGCGCAGATAAGCCTCAGCCAAGTCGTAGTGCAGGTACATTTTTTCTTTGCTGCTACCTGCTTGCTCCAGCTGTTTCTTCAGGTCTTCAATAGAATCCTGACCAAAAGAAAAACCCGCAAATAAGCAACAAGCAAAAATGATGATCAATAACCTCATAGAAAGAAAAGCAACTGTTTAGATACCGGCAAGCCTCCGGCAGATATCAGGTCAAATAGAGAAAACAAAAATACAAACTCCACGCTAGAAAAGAAGGAAAACCGTATAATGATGAAAATCATAAAACTGCTATGACAGATGTCAACAGCCCACAACGGTGTTTTGCGCATATTAGCAGTGTAAAAGCCAATTGCCTCATTAATACGAAAAAACTAAAGCAATGAACGTCCTAGATCCTGTCAAGAGTATCATGACAACCAAACTCATCACCGTAAGCACCGGTGATAAGCTGACTGCCGTGAAGGAAATTTTCGACAACAACCGCATCCACCACGTGCCTGTAGTCCGCTACAAGGAGTTGGTGGGCATCATCAGCAAGACTGACTTCATGCATTTCCTGCGCGGCTTCAACCGCAATCAGGAAGACCGCTTTGTGAATGAAGCGCGCATGCGGGCTTACAACGTGGAAGATATCATGACGAAAGGCATCGCCAAGCTTTCGCCAGATGACCGCATCAACGTAGCACTGGAAGTTTTTCTGGAAAACCGGTTCCATGCCGTTCCGGTGGTCAGCGAAAACGGTGAGCTCGAAGGCATCCTGACTACCTTTGATATCATTAAAGCTGTCGCACAAACCAAAGTGACCCCGGAAGAAATTCTGGAAAGCAAGAAACAACATTAGCAGTCATTACAGGGCACAACAGCTTTGTGCCCGCCTGCGCCCGCCTGAAGCCCACGCGGGCGCAGTGTTTTTTGACTGCACCTTTATGGATTAAATGCCCTGCCTTATGAGAAAGATACTGGTCCCCACAGATTTTTCCGCCATCGCTGCTAATGCCTACCAATTTGCACAGGTATTAGCGGAGCGGCAAAATGCGGAGGTAGACATCATGCACGCCTACCACCCTTCATTCGACTACTCCAACCCTTATCTCGACATGCCTGCTGCCGAGTTTGACAGCATTAAACGGGAGCTGCTCAATCAGTTCATCGAAGGCCATACCCGGGATAATGGTAGTGTGGCAACGCTGCCTAAGCCCATCCTTAATATTGGTTTCGCTTCTGAAGAAATCGTAAGGATGTCACAGGGGTATGACCTGATTATCATGGGCACTACCGGTGAAGGCAACCTCTTGGAAAAAGCCTTTGGCAGTGTTTCCACCCACGTGGCCCGCTTTGCACATTGCCCGGTGCTGCTCGTACCCGGAAACTGCAAGTGCGGCAACTTCGAGGAGGTGGTTTATGCCAGCAACTACCAGGCTGCAGATGAAGCAATGGTAAAAAAGCTGCTTACCATCACTGGCCCTGAAATCAACAACATCCACTTTGTACACATTGACAACGAAACCAAGTCGCCCTACCACGTAGAGCAGGTCCTGCACGAACAGGCACAGCTGTACGGCACAGCGGTCATCGGCTTCAACTCCGTGGAAATTGAGTGCCCCAACGTGCAGGAAGGTATCGTACAATACGCCAGCGACACCCGGGCCGACCTTATCGTCATGGGCACGATGCACCGGAACTTCCTGGAGCGACTGCTGCACAAGAGCGTGACGCAACAGGTCGTTTTCCATACCACGGTCCCCCTGTTGGTCATGCATTACGACGATTAAGCCCTTAAGCTTCTTTTTGCAGTTCGATGAGCGTAACTTCCGGCAGGATGCCTACACGGCCTGGGTAGCCCAGGTAGCCCAGGCCCCGGTTGACGTACAGAAATTGCCGGCCGCTTTGGTACAGCCCCGCCCATTGTTTGTAAACGTACTTGATGGGGCTCCACTTGATCCATCCGGGGATTTCCACCCCAAACTGCATGCCATGGGTATGACCGGAGAAGGTAATGGCGATGTCCTGGTAATCATCCGTGACTTCGCCTTCCCAATGAGAGGGGTCGTGCGACAGCAGCAACTTGAGGTCGGCAGCGCCAAGCCCCTCAGTAGCCTGCTTCAGGTCGCCGTATTTGGGAAAACGCGGATGGGTCGAATAATTTTCCACACCGATGACCGCTACTTTGGCACCATTCACCTCCAGGGTACGGTGGTCGTTCAGCAGGAGGTCCCAGCCAATGCGGCGGTGGGTGTCTTTCAGCAAGTCCATATTGGCAACTTTCTCTGACTCCGTGCTCCATCGCACATAATCCCCGTAGTCGTGATTGCCCAGCACCGAATAGGCCCCGTAACGGGCATTAATTTTATCAAACACATCCACAAAGGGCTGTGCCTCCTCTGCTTTATTGTTCACCAGATCGCCTGTGAAGAAAACAAGGTCCGGCTCTTGAGCATTGATCAGGTCTACCGCATTGCGGACCGGTTCCTTGTGCAGGAAACTGCCGGAGTGGATATCTGAAATCTGGACAATTTTGAGCCCGTGCAGCGCATCCGGCAGACCGGGAATGCGGACCTGCTCCCTGAAAAGGCGGTAGCGGTAAGGATTGCGCACCATACCGTATATAAGGCTAAAGAAGGGCACCGCACCAAGCATCAGCCCCACCTGAGCCAGAAAGCGGGACCGCCCTGGGCTGAATTCCGAGCCACTCCTGAACTGTGCAGCCGACCAGCCGATGAGCCGCCGAAGGTCATCGACCAGCATTACAGCAGCCACCAGCATTTTGGAAATGTAAATAATGAAGAACAAAGTGCGCACCACGGTTACGGTTGACTTCGGCCAGTGCTCAAACCAGCCCGCATCACTTCCCAGCATCCAGGCCAGCAAAAGAGCGGGTACCGCCCAGTAAACCCCATATAAAAGGTACCGCAGGCTCGGCTGCCAGTTGTGCACCAACGTGCGGATAGCCATAAAGGCATACCCGTCAAAAACAAGCAACAAAAAGACCAGGATAAGAAGGCGCATAAGCTCCGTATTTCTAAGTACAAAGAGGGCAACTTTGATTTTGTTGCGGCAAACTGATGAATGTCATGGATTTTTCGGCCACTCTTTGATTTTAGTCAGTATCTGGCAGCTAAAATTGCTTTTCATTAGCAAAAAATAACCCCGTTATACTAAACTGGATTTGGGGGCCGTTAATAAGCGAAATAAAGGCAAAAAAATTAGATTTCGATTCTTTTCTCCCCGCCCATTTTTATATCGAAATTTAATTTTGCTCAAAATACAACCCGATAAAAACCGATTTTATTTTAATTAAATTTTTCAACCCAGTTTAAATCAAGGTTAAATCAAAATAAAATTCTGCCTATTGACTTGACTCCTACACCATTTGCACCTACATTTGCGGCAACAAAACCGCAAAAAGCTAAAAACGAGAATCCGATGAAAAATCTAACCCTTATTTGCACCCTGGTGTTGGC
>JANSXW010000111.1 GCA_024742755.1 bacterium
AGTGGGTTTCGTAATGTAGGAGCAGTCTGCCCTGTTGTTTAGATTGCATATTGACCTTTACGGGAATAAAACGCTAAAATTACTACAATATAACAACAACAGCCAAACACTTGGTTCGTTTACGGGCTAAACACCTGATTTCAGACTAATTACAGGGCAAAGCCAATGCCATTCTACCGCCAGCTCCCAGGCATTGATTTGCAGGCTGAAGCCCCACAATTGCCTGCAAAGGCCTTCGTTTTTTGCAAGCTTACTGAACAGACAGCAGTTTCCGTTCCGTGCCGCCTGCTCCGGTCATTTCTACTACATAGGTGCCGCTGGCCATGCCTTCCAAATTAAAAGTCACTGACATTTCAGCATTTTCCTGCCGGGCAACGGACCTGCCGTCCACAGACCAGAGCTGGAAAATTTTAGGCCCTTCGAGGGTGGTGCGCAGCTGAACGGCTGTCCTGGCCGGGTTAGGAAAAACCTGCAGCCTGTCCATCGGCCCCTGCTGCCCGGTCGTTGCCCCGGGAGCGCTAAACGAATGGCAAGCCGGATCCGCAATCAGGGTGATGGTTTCCGAAACCCGGCACCCATTAGGCAGTTTTACCCGGAGGGCATACTCGCCCGCCACACTGGGAGAAGTGTAGGGAAATGTCAGGCAGTTGCCCGTCTGTATAAAACCAATGGGGCTGATCCAGAGGTACTGATTGGCATCCGGCAGGCAAAAACTGAAAGCTTCACCCGGACAGAAAGCCAGGGGTTCGTCCGGGATGACATCGCCCGGGATTTCATCTACATAGACGGTCACTGCATCCACTCCGGTGCAGCCCTGTGCATTGGTTACTGTGACCTCATAGGTTGTGGTTTGCGAAGGGGTGGCTACCGGGTTTGGGCAGTCCGTGCAATCGAGCCCGGCGGCGGGCACCCAGCTGATCACCGCGTCTGCCTCGGCCTCAATCGTTAATGCGATTCCGGCAGCGCTGCAGAGCAAGGTGTCCGGCCCGGCATCTGGTTGCGGGCAGCTATTGGTCACGCATGTTTTTTCCACCACTTTAAGCGGGCAGTCGCCAAGACCCTCTATCGCCAGTTCCAGCGTTGCGGTTTCACCGGGAGCGAGGTTGTCGACTACAAAGCTTAAATTTCCGGCCATTTGCCCGGCCTGCCCGGTAAGCAGGTTGGGAAGGTATGCCGTATCAGCCGCCTGAGCCGCCCAGGAGAATACGATGCTGTTTTCAGTGGTGCTGCAATGGATCTCGGGCAGGGTGTTTTGCACTTCGACCTCCACTGCGGGGACGGGGCAATTGTTGAAGAAAGATTCCAGAAGGTAAGTGCCCGTTTGAAGCACAGCAGGGTTTTGCAGATCGGAGGCAAAGCTGTCGGGCCCCGACCAGTTGTAGGTCAGCCCGGAAGCATTGCCGCCCACATTAGCCTGCAGTTGATAGGGGTCATCCGCAAAGCAGGCGGGCAGGAATGTGGCACTCACGTCCGGCAGGTCGGTCGCGGGCACTTCCACGCTCAGTGCTTGTTCATTGCCCCCCGCCTCCATCACCAACTGATAGGTGCCCGGGCAAAGGTCACTAATCAGGGTATTGACGATGGGCCCGGCACCGCTGAATACAGGCTGCCCGTCGGGGCCGAGCAGGGTAACGTTGCTGCTGTTGCCTCCCGATACGCTCAGCCGGCCATTGCAGAGGGCAGGGCAGGCGGGTTGTACAACGGTTACGCCGGGCTGGGCACTGACCGGCGGCACTGCGGTAGCCAGGAAGGCGCTTGTGGTAGCCGGCGCACAACTTGCCATCATCCAGGAACCGGATGCGCCATCGCCAAGCATCATGATATCGAGGTTGAGATTGGCTTCTTCAGTGCTGTTGAAAGTCGACCGTACGCGGACCGTCCAGCAAAATTCGAGGTCTAAAGCGGCGGGTTCAAGGTTGCCGCAGGGGCCATCGCCGAAGTTGTTGCCGGGCAGCCCGTCATGGGCGGTTGCGCCGGGGCACAGCAGCCCCCGTTTGCTGTCGAAAGCAAAGCCTGGCCCAAAAGTATCGTTGGTATTGCAGCTTTCCCAGTTTTCGTACCAGCCCCAGTTGCCATCCGGTGCTGTACAGGCCGTGGGTGCGGTGGTTTCCAGCGTCGTCAGGTCCCAGCCCGGCCCAAAGCCAATGTCCAGCCCGTGCAGCCATTCCAGGCTATAACCCGGTGCCCAGCGCGTAGGCGTATAGCAAAATGTGACTTCCTGCCCGGTTTCGTAAGTGCCGTTTACGGGGGCGGGGGACGCCGTGAGTTGGCCGCGGCGCTCTCCGCATATGCTGCAGTCATTTTGAGATTTGATCTTCAGGCTGAAGCTGCCCTCCGCTCCAAAGTCCCCGGTGCTGACCAGCAGATAGTATTGAGACCCGGGCTCTGTACGGGCGCTTAGCGTCGTGCCCAGTGTGCCGGGCGCTCCGCTTTGCAGCGCGACGGGGAACGTTGCATTGCAGGCATTCCCCTCAAAAAGGACGAGCACCGGCTGTTCCAGCCCACCGGTAATGGAAACGATGGTTTGATTGGCCGTAGCGGTAAAGGTATACCAAACATCCGCACTGCTGCTGTTAAAAGCGAGCCCCTGTGCCGGTTGGCTGAGGCGCAGGGCAGGTTCTGTAGGTGTGGCTGCCAGCGTAGTCCCCGAAAGCCCCGTCTCGAAAGGCGCATCATCAGGGCAATTGATAACCTGTCCCAGGTCAATGGGGATAGCGGTTGCGCATAAGTCGTTTTCCGGTTGTCCAAAAGCGTTGGTGATGACCGAAGCGAAAAGGCAAAGAAGCGTAAAGAATCTTCTCATTGTCCAGACAAATAATTAGTGAGCTAATTGGAAAGGTATTGGCTGATGCCCTGCACAGGGCGATTGCGGTGAATCCACAATGGGCTCAATACCAGCTATGGGGGGCTTGAATAGGGGGGCTGCATTTGTGTCCTGGATGTTTGGGTAGATTAGTTGTAAAATCCTAATTGACTCTTGAGTGTTTGTCCGGTTGTGTTCATTTGAAGATAAGACCCGGAAGGGCGGGGTTTTGCTGCCCGGTGGTTGCGGTTTTTTCTTGATTGCCGGTGTGCGCGCGCCTTGTTCAGCTGTTAAAGCTTTGGTTGCTAGTGTTTTGAGGATAGGAAAAATTAACGGTTCTATTTGACCTAAGGCGCCTGTTTGACCGTAGTAATGATGGGAAAGAGGTCGTAACAAATGAGGAAAGGGCAACCAAACGCATCAGTTGCCCTTTCCAAAAAGAAGGTCAGAATAGCCTTACCGGGTAATGATCAGCCGTACCTGCTCTGTCTTTTGCGGGGTAAAGACCTTCAGGAAATAGGCTCCGGCGGGGAGCTGCTCCACCGGAAGAGTCCACTGTTGCCCCTCAAACTGAAGGGAGGACACCATTTGCCCGGTCGCGCTCCATAGCTGCAGCGTTTTGAGGCCTTGCAGTGGGGTTCGCACATTGACCTCGTGCGTAGCCGGGTTGGGGAAAACTTTCAGCGCACGGCGCTCAGATACGTCATTGCCCGGGCGGGGAGCGGGGGCGCAGTCGTCTGTAAAGACCACCGCTTGTCCGGTGGCTGTGCAGCCAAAGGTATCCGTGGCTGTCAGGACAAAGGTGGCGGTCTGAGGCACGCTGCCCGTTACCGTTGAGCAGGTTGAACAGTCCAGGTAATCCGCAGGCGACCAGCTCAGGCTGTTGGCGCCCGGCGCAATCGCAGTAAGGCTGAAGGTGTCATTCGGGCACACAGTTTGGAAGTCGGGTGTAATGGCCACCTCCAGTTCCGGTGCCGCTTCTAAAGTGAAGGCCTTAATGAACCGGCAGCCATTGCTTCGCATAAAAGCGTAATAATTTCCGGCATCAGCCGCTGTGATGTTGCCAAAGCTCAAACACTGATTGGTAGTGATAAAGGCATTCGGCCCAATCCAGTAGTGGACGTCTCCGTCCGGCATGCACAACTCGAAAGCCTCGCCGGGGCAGAAGGTAATCACCCCATCCGGTATGTAGCTGTTGGGGAGCTGCTGTACATAAACGGTATACGCAACGGTGTCTGAGCACCCGCCTGCATCGGATGCAATCAGCTGATAGGTGGTCGTTGAGCCCGGCGCTGCAGCAGGGGCAGGGCAATCGGTACAGCTCAGGCCCGTGGCTGGCGACCAGCTGTAGGTACTCCACTCGGGGGTATCTGCAAAATCAAGGATAACTGAGGCTCCGTTGCAAATGAAAGTGTCGGCCGGCACATTGATCTCCGGGCATACCGGGGTGTCCAGGCTGCATCCGGCAGCGACCTCGTATTCGCCGCATGGGCCATCCGTCTGCACCGTAAGCACAATATCAACAGTAGCTCCGGTGCTCAATCCCGGAATGCTAAAGCTGTTCCCTTCTAACACACCGTCCTGCCCGGAGGCTACCACCACGCTGTAGCCGATATCCTGATCCATTGCAGGCCAGGAGAAGACCAGCGTGTCCGCCACAGAAGTACAGCTGATTTGCCCGGTGGATAGCTGTCCGGCTACCTCGATGAGCGCGGTATCACTTACGGTACAACCCTGATCTGTGTAGGTGTAAACCAGCTCGTGCAAACCCGGGCCGGCGACTTCCGGATCGAAAATCAGCCCGGTACTGTCCAGCCCGGGGCCAGACCATTGTCCATCGCCCTGATTGGTCCCGCCGGCTACATCTGCCAGCAGGGCAATGGTGCCATCACTCATGCAAACGGATGCCGGGACCAGCGTAAAGAGGTCCAGAATACTGCAGTCCGGAGCGGTGCAACTGGCCATAACAGTGGCCGCGCAGCCGGTGTTTTGGCTGATTTCCAGTTCGATGGTCACGGTTTGACCGGGCGAGAGCCCAGTGACCGCATATTGATTGCTGCTTTGGAAAAAACCTTCAGGCCCTTCCAATACAGTAACGGCGTACGATTCATTGGGATCCATCGGCCAGGAAAAACGCACTGCCCCCAGGCGGGATTCGCAACTGATAGCCGGGGCAACCGGCTCCGGCAACGGGGTAATGGTCAGACTGTCCGTGCCACTGCATCCGGTAATCGTATCGGTAGCGGTGAGGTAGTAAGTAGTGGTGCCGTCAGGAACGGCAAGCAGGCTGTCGCCTAAAGTGCCATCTCCCCATTGCAGCTGTCCTGCACCTGTGCCCGTCAGCCAGACGCTGTCCAGCCCACAAAGCGTATCTGGCCCGGCTATTTCAACATCAGGCAACGGGCTCACATACACCTGAAAGGCAGCAACTGACTGGCACCCAAAATCAAAGGGCGGCAGGTAAGCTGCATCAGCCGGCGGGCTCACGAGCGTATCCCAAAGCAGGGTGTCCGCCTGATAGAGCTCAAGCTGTACCTCATCGCCTGCACAGATCAGTACCTCAGCGGGGTTGTAGGTAAGCTGAGGGTCGGGGTTCACGGTGACGGTTACGGAGTCGGTATGGGTACATCCAAAAGCATCGGTTTGGGTAACCGTATAGATTTGAGTGGTATCGGGGGCCACGGTAATGCTGTTGGTCGTATCTCCGGTGCTCCAAAGGAAGCTTTCGCCCCCGCTCGCACCGAGCATGGCGCTTTCGCCTGCACAAAGCTCCTGGTCCTGGAAAACGAAAAAGCCATTGCCGGAAGCTACCGCCACATAGGCTGACAATACCGTGCTGCAACCTTCGCTGTCTGTCACCGTCACCGTGTAGGTGGTGTTGTTGGCGGGGCTTACCGAAATCTCTTGAGTGGTGTCTCCGGTGCTCCAGTTCCAGGCCGTGCCCTGATCAACGGACAGGGTCGCGGCTTCCCCCGGGCAGAGTGTGCCGCCGGGCAGGACGGACAGGGTAGGGGACAAGGCGACCTGAAAGACTACATAGTCCATCCCGGTGCAGCCATTCGGGCTCACCCCTTCCACCTGATAAACGGCCCCATCGGTTGGGGTAACGGTAACCGAATCGGCGGTGGACAAAATGGCATCGCTGCCTGCTTCCGTCCAGGTCAGGCTTTCAGCGATACCAGTGGAAGTGAGCGTAATGCTTTCTCCCGGGCAGATGGTCAGTGTATCCGGGCCCAGCTGCACGATTTCTATATCATTGATTGCGGGTATGGTGAAGTGGTAGGGCGCTGCCGGGCATCCATTGACGGTAACCGCCAGGGTGTAATCCCCAGGGAATAGGGCAAGGGGGTCAGGAGTGGTCCGCACATAGCCATTCGGGCCGGTCCACAGGTAGGTGATCGCTCCTGCCGATGGCTCCACCGTCGCATTAAGCTGTATGGGCTCTCCTTCAAAACAAGGCAGAGTGTAGCTGGCAGTAGCTGCAGGCACAATACCGGTATTGATTTCCACCAATTGGCGGCGGGCTTCATTGCTGGTATTGTCCACAATCAGCACATCGTACAGGCCCGGGCACAATCCGGAGATGGTATCCGGCCCGGGAATGCTGGTGGCCAGGTATAAGAGGTTGCCGCTTGTGTCAGAAAGGACATAATCCCAGGGGCCAGCTCCCGCACCGGCGAGCGCCAGGCTGCCGTCGCAGTTTTCGCCACAGCTGGCATCACTAATGGTGATCTCCGGTGCAAAATCATCCGGGCAATAGAGGCTGGCGCTGAACGTCTCGGTCACCGGGTTGTAGCAGGCCGTTTGCCCCCAGGCCCCGGAAAGGCCATCGCCCAGCAGCCTTGCGCCCATGTTCAGGGTGGCAGGATAGCCAAATTCGGCCGGCGGGCAATCCATAGTGGTAATGGTCCAGCAAAACTGCAGGGTATTGTCATTCTCCATTCCGCCGATATCTGCGCAGCCAATGCCGTCCATGCCGCGGTTGTTGCCCGGGTTGCCGTCCTGAATGCCATTTTTGATTTCGTCAAAGGCAAAACCAGGGCCAAAAGCATCGCCGGTCGCCTCGCTGAGCCAGCCATTGTACCAGCCCCAGGCTCCGTTGTCAGAGCAGGAAACGGGGGGCTGCGGCAGGAAAGTGGTCATATCCCAGCCTTCGTCAAAGTCGAGCTCCAGCGCGTGCAGCAACTCGCTGTTGGGCGTGCTGGACCAACGGTCAACGGTAAAGCACATCTGCACTTCCTGCCCGCCCGGGTAGCTGCCGTTGACCGGAGCGGGGGAGGCGGTGAAGTAACCATCCCGGACCAGGCTGCAGGGGCTGCAGTCGGTAGTGGAGGTGACGGTGAGCTGAGCGGTGCCTGCCCCGCCTGCAATGAGGAGGTAGTAGGCTTCATTTGGGCTCACGCTGGCGTGCAGGGTAGCCGTAGTCGCTCCTGAAGCGCAACCGATCGGCATTAGCTGCTCGCAGGCAGTGCCCCGAAGCAACACCAAATGAGGCTGGTCCACGCCGGACAGCGTCAGGGTCAGTGTATTGCCTTTGGGCAGGAAAGTGGCCCAGATGTCGCCATTGGCGGTGGCTACCTCCGGATTAGCGCAATTGCTGCTGCTCAGGTAAGCCGAGGGCAGGGCTTCCTCCAGGCTGAAGGTAAAGGTGTCTGTTTCGATGGAAGATTCAGGACAGGTGGAAGGCAGGCTCAGTTCGATAGGCAGGGCCTGTTCACAATCGTCGAGGGGGTGCTGCGCCCAAAGCGGGCTGCACAACAAGCTGCCAAAGAGCAGCATCAGGGACCTAATCATTGTCGTCGTTTTTAGGATTATGTATTCGTGAAATCTGTTGTTGCGATCCCGCAAAAGCAAATGACCGAATGCGGAACCTGTCAAATCCGAAGGCGGTCAGCCCCGGGCTTTGAAGTCCATTCATTTTAGTTTTTGGTAAGCTAAAGATAGTAAGAAATAGCCAAAAGTGGGTAGTGCCACAGAAAATTGAACTTTGCGCTGGTATTTGCGAATACACGGCCCAATCCGCTCCCCAACTGCTGCAGGACGAAGAACGGGAGCTGCCCAACGGCGGCAACGGCCTGATGGCCTACAGCCCCATCGGAGTCGTCTACGGCATTCAGCCCTGGAATTTCCCGGCTTATCAGGTAATCCGCTACGCAGTAGCCAGCCTTATGGCCGGAAATGGCGTATTGCTCAAGTATGCCGGGAATGTAACGGGCTCTGCGTTGCTGCTCGAACAGCTATTTCAAAAAGCAGGCTTGCCAGCCGATATTTTTAAGGTATTGCTTATTGACCACGATCAGTCGGACAAGGTGATTGAACACGAACTGGTACGCGGCGTCACCCTGACGGGGAGCCCCGGTGCTTCGCTTATCCACGCCAAAGACGATAAAGATGCCCTGCGCATCGCCAACGATAGCCGTTTTGGCCTCGGCGGAGGTATTTTCTCCAAAAATCCGGACCGGGCAAGACAATTGGCCCGCGATTTAGGAGCAACTGGCCACTTTTTTCCGCTGGCCAACAAAGACTGGCTGTTACAAATCACTGCCCCCCGCTAAATCTTTGCCACAGTGCGGGCAGGCCGTCTCCTCCTTTTTTGACAGTTCCTCCGAAAAGCCGGAGGCAAGGATGCCGGTGGGCAGCGCAAACAGCCCGATGCCGATGACCGCGATGACCCCGCCCAGCAACTTGCCCAGGGCAGTGACCGGGTAGACATCCCCGTAGCCTACGGTGGTGAGGGTCGCGATGCCCCACCACATGGTCTCGGGTATGCTGGAGAAGGCCTCGGGCTGGGCTTCGTGCTCGGCGTAGTACATCAGGGTGGAGGCCAGCAGCAGGAGCAGCGTGGTGAAAGTCAGGGAAATGCCGAGTTCTTCCCGCTTGTCCCGGAAGACGGTGCTGATGTGGTGCAGGGCTTTGGTATAGCGGGAGATTTTGAATAACCGCAACAGCCGGAACAACCGCAGCGTCCGCGCGATGCGGAAGTCAAAGCCGAGCAGGGGCAGGTAAAACGGCAGTACGGCCAGCAGGTCAATAAGCGCCAGGGGCGTCAGGGCGTAGCGGAGGTTGCCGGTGAAGGGCTTGCGGTACGCCGGGGCGGCATTGGCAGACCAGACCCTCAGCACATATTCCACGGAGAAGATGATCACTGAGACGAGCTCGAAGTAGTAGAAAAAGGCGGCATGTTGCTGGTAAATCGGCTCTACGGTTTCCAGAATCAGCGCCAGGGCATTCAGGCTGATCAGGGTGATGAGCAGCATGTCTACCCACCAGCTCAGGTCTCCCTTTTCCCGGGAGAGGTTTAGGATTTCATAGGTTCGCTGTTTCAGGCTCATAGATGTTGGTTTTTGATATCAATACGGGTCCACATCCACGCTGACCCTCACGTTGCTCAGCCCTTTAGCCTGGCTCAGGTACTCGGTAGCCTCCCGGATACTGGCTTTGGCATAAGCCAGCTTTTTGGGGTCCTTCGGCACTTTGATCATGAAGTCCAGCAGGTAGTAGCTTCGTATTCTTGAAACATAAGGCACCGCCGGCCCCATCGCCCAGTCGCCCAGCCGCTTTTTCAGCACTTTTTCGAACAGCTTGGCCCCGTCATTGACGGTAGCGGGTTTGGTATGCTTGAGCGTGATGCGGATCAAACGCACATAGGGCGGGTACTGGAACTGATTGCGCTCCATCATTTCGCGGGTGAAAAAGCCGGGGTAATCTCCGGCGAGGACTTCCCGCAGCACCGGGCTTGTGGTATTAAAGGCCTGTATGATGACCTGTCCGCGCTTGTGCTTGCGCCCGGCCCGCCCGGCCACCTGCAGCATGAGCTGAAAGGCCCGCTCTCCCGCCCGGAAATCCGGGAACTGCAACAGCTGATCGGCACTAAGCACTCCGACTATGGCGACCTTCTCAAAGTCGAGCCCCTTGGTCACCATTTGTGTGCCCACGAGGATGTCGGTACGCCCTTCCTCAAAATCGTTGATGAGCCGGGCGTGGGCGTGTTTGCCGCGCACCGTATCAAGGTCCATGCGGGCAATGCGTGCCTCCGGCAGGTAAATCTTGAGCTCATCCTCAATTTTCTCGGTACCGAACCCTTTGATGACCAGCTTTTTGTCGCCGCAGGCCGGGCAGGCTGACGGCAGGTTGGCCTGATAGCCGCAGTAATGGCAGCGCAGGTTGTTGTGGTACTTGTGGTAGGTCAGGCTCACATCGCACTGAATGCACTCTGCATGCCAGCCGCAGGTGGTACAGCGGTAGGTCGGGGAGTAGCCGCGCCGGTTTTGGAACAGAATGGCCTGCTGCCCCTGCTCCAGCGTGGTTTTCAGGGCATCGATCAGCACAGAGGTGAAGTGAGACTGCAATTTGCGCTCCTTCAGTTCCTGTTTGGCATCCACAATTTTGATTTCAGGCAGTTGCAGCCCCCCGAAGCGTTCCTGCATTTCCACCAGCCGGTACTTGTCCTTTTTGGTATTGGAGAAGGACTCCAGCGATGGCGTGGCAGTGCCGAGGATGATCCTTGCACCGTGCAGATGTGCCAAAAAGACGGCCGCATCCCGGGCATTGTACCTCGGGTTGGGGTCGTATTGCTTGAAGGAGGGGTCATGCTCCTCGTCGACTACAATGAGCCCGAGTTTGGAAAAGGGCAGGAAGAGGGCAGAACGAGCTCCCAAAAGCACGGGCTTGCCGTGGAGGATGCTGTTCCATAGTTCCACCCGCTCGTTGTTGTTGAGGCGGCTGTGGTAGACGGCAATATCATCTCCGAAGACCCGTTCCAGGCGGGAAACAATCTGCGTGGTCAGGGCAATTTCCGGCAACAGGTACAGCACTTGCTCGCCCCGGTCGATGGCCTCCTGAATCAGTTCAATGTAGACCCGGGTTTTGCCGCTGCCGGTCACACCGTGCAGCAACACCGGTTTGTTGTCTTCAAATCCGGCGCGTATTTCAGCCATTGCCTGGGTCTGCTGTTCAGAAAGGGTGCTGGCTTCGATGGTCGTTTCCTCGTACCCGCCAATCCGGCTGACCTCATGCTCATACAGTTCAAAAATGCCTTTTTTCTCCATGGCCCGCAGTACCGTGCTGTCTACGCCCGCTTTGTCGTAGAGGTCCTGTTTGCGCACATGGTCGAGCCCTCTTGATATCTGAACATAGGCCATCAGTGCTTCCACCTGCCGGGTAGAGCGGCTCAGTTTGGCGAAAGCCTCCTCCAGCAGTTTGGGCTGGGAGGCATAAGGCTCCTGCAGGCGGACACAACCAATGGTTTTGGGCTTGTACTTCTGTTTGAGGTCTTCCTTGAGGTAAAGAATGCGTTTGTCGAGCATCCGGCGGATGAGGGGGTAGACCGTTTTGCGCTGAAGGATGCCGCGCACATCATCGATCGTAATTTCTTTTTGAATCGTCAGGGCTTCCGCAATTAGGTATTCCTGATCATTGAGGCCGCTAAAATCCTGCCCGAAGAGGGGGCTGAGGCTGAGGATGGTCTCACTGCTGAGCTTGAGGTTGGCCGGCAGGGCAGCGTTCATGACCTCCCCAAGGGTACAGAGGTAGTAATCCGCAATCCATCGCCAGAGCCGGACCTGCGTTTCGTTGACGATGGGGGATTCATCAATGACGGATAGCAGCAGCTTGGGCTGATAGGCGGCTGGCGGGGTGTTGGTGACTTCCAGGATAAGGGCACTGTAGCGCTTGGCTTTTCCAAACTCCACTTCCACCCGTTTGCCAAATTCAGCTTCCGGCACCAGGGGCTCCGGTACTTCGTAGGTAAACGGTTTGGGCACCGCCAGCGGTAGGATGACGGTGACGTAGGTTTGCGTGGCCGGTGCCGGGTGTAGTTGTTCTTCCAAAGGGATTGCGTTTGATGGCAAGGTAGCCAATTTAGGCTACTTTCCGTGGATCAACTGTGTCATGGCCCATTGCTGCGGGCCTGTTTTTTCAAACCGGGCCCGGTAGCCGGTAGGGCGTGCCACAAATTTACCATATACAAACCCCACTTTACCCCCGGATAGTTCAATACGGGACCACGGATGGGTTTCCCCGCCGATGACTTCGGTCTGATCGGTCGTTTCGAGGTATCGGGCCAGTTCGTAGGAAACGGTTTTGACGATATCGCTGCTTAGGTTTGGCGCACTGCGTATGCGCACACCGCTGCCTGTGATGGCGGCATATTCGTTTTTGGGAAGGGCCTCCGGCCAGGTGGCGGCGTAGTAGGGGGCGGTGAAGGCCCGGCCGTTGTCGCTAAAGGTGCCCCCGGCTTTCAGCAGCTCCTCCAGGATGGGCCAGATGGGGAGGCTGTCGGCGGCGGCAGGGGTAAGCCCGTAATGGCTCACCAGGCCCGCTACGCCCGGCTCTGCGGCTCCCGAAACCCGGATGTCTTTGTCCACGGCATCGAGGAGGGCAAAAACATCGTGCTGTTGCACAGCTTGCAGGAGTTGTTCGCGGAAAACGAAAAAGGCGGTATCCGTTGGGGCTTCGTCCACCGGGTACAGCTTATGGCGTTCCTGCACCTGCCTTGCGGGCAGCGTATCGGTTCGCATCAAACGGTATTGCCGGTACAATTGGCGCAGGGAATCGGGCGGGACCCGGCTGACGGTTTCGGTGGCGGTATCAGCCGGCGGGGCATCGCCCCCACAGCCGTAGCCCAGGATGAATAAAAAAACAAGGATGGTCGTGCAGCCTCTCATGATGGTTGGTTTCCGTGTGTTGGATATTTTGCTATCTCCTAAAGTTAAAAGATCAATTGGGTATTTGCAGCATCGGGCATACAGTGATTTAGGCTCTACGGGCTTTCCCGGCCATACGTATTCTGTTTTTTGGGCTTTTTCTTGCAAATACGCCCACGGAGTTCGATATTACAGGTCTGTACAGAGGCACCTCTGACAAAACCCTGGATATGCGCAGCCCGTTTACAATTCTTCTGTTCTTTTTTCTTTCCTTTTCAGGGAGTTCCTTGTTGGCACAGCAGTATAAGCTGTTTAGTTACAATGAGCTCGATGGCATGCAAAATACCCTCATCAAAGCGACTGCGGTAGACCCGTTCGGGCTGATCTGGATGGCCACGGACGGTGGGCTCATCCGGTACGATGGGAATCACTTCAACTCCTTCCGGGACAAGATTCCCACACCCTTTATCAAAGATATTCAGTTGGTGGGGGAACGGCTACTGGCATCCACAGATGAGGGTTTGTATTGGATAGAGCCTTCCCTGCAGTCCGCCGTCATCCGGAAAGCCTTCCCGGACCAATCTATCCGGCTGACCAAAAAGCTATTCAAAGATGCGCAGGGGCTTATCTGGGGCAGCAACAACAACAACGTTTTCTGTGCCGAAGGCAATGCCATTAAAATCCACCCTTTCAGTGAAGCATACCATAGTGAGGATTTCACCCTCTCCTTCAGTTTTGCGGAGGATGGCTGGGGGCATTTATTCACAGTCTCCAAGAATGGTGCCCTCTTCCGGTATGACAGGGAAATGGAGGCTTTCTCTGATCCGCTGCACCGGTTCCCGGTAGGCGCCAATGCGGCATTGCAAGTGGGCCGGGGCAAAATCTGGGTTGCGACCTACAGCGGTATTTTTCAGGTGCTGCTCACCGAAGCGGGTGAGCTGGAGCGTGTAGAACAGCTCAATAACCTGGGGCCCATTGCCATGCGGCGGCTTGGCAATGGGCATGTCGTGGCGGCTGTGCGCAATGACGGTGTGTACCGATTAGACGAAAGCGGGCAGGCTAAAAGGCTCGAACAGGATTGGGAAGTCTCCTCTTTCTCTTCCCTGACGGAAGGGATGAATGGAGACCTGTGGGTTGGCACCGACAACGGATTGCTGCTGCTCAAGCCCAAGTCATTTGAATCGGCTTTCCCCAGTCAGCTGGGCAACCGCTACATTCAGAACATCACCCACTTTGAGGGCATGACTTACCTGTCTGATGGTGGGCAGGTTTTTGCAACCGCTACCAACCGTGTTGAGAGCGGCGCCCTTCAGCCCTTTTTTAAGCCACCCTTTGAGGTTTACACCATGGCCGCCACGCCTTCCGGGCTATGGATGGGCGGAGCCGGAGGCCAGGTGTTGAAACTGAGTTGGGATAAGCGTTCGCAGCAGGCCTGCGATCTGTCAAGGTACGGCAGGGAGGTTTTCAATATGGCCGTCGATCAGAAGGGCAGGCTATGGGTTTGTCAGGCACAGTCCAGAGGGCTGCTTTGCCTTGGCAGTGATGGCCGGGTGGAGGTGTATCAGGATCAGGGAGACGGCTGGCCCGATCATCCGGAGGCGATCCTTTCCAATCCTCAGGACGGGCAGTTGTACGTTGGGGGAACGAGTGGGGACAAGCCCCTTTTCCGGTTTGATGAGGCTCAGGGCCGTTTTGTGCCGGTAGAAGGGCAGCTGTCGGTCGACAAGGAACAGGACTTCCGGGTCATTGACCTGAATTACAGCAAAGAGCAGGGACTGGTGCTGGGGGCTTCCCTTGGCTTGTTCCGGTACACCGGTGAAAGCTATTCGGCTATAGCTCCCGAAAAAACCAATGGCATTTCTGTTTCTGCCGTCTCTACCGGAGCGGATAACGAGATTTGGTTTGCCACCGCCAATGGGCTCAACCGGCTACAAGACAGTTTGCTGCTTACCTATACGACCATGCACGGGCTGCCTTCCAAAGCCATCAACTGGCGCACTATCAGGGCCGATGCTGCAGGAAGAATATGGGTGGGCACGCCCAACGGGCCCGCTGTTGCTGCTCAGCCTATGCCAGACAACACTACCGATCAGCCCTTGCTGCTGCAGGTAGAGTCTTCCAAAGGGGTGGTCTACGAAAAGGCCAGCAACCGCTTTGAAGCCGATATGGACGATTACCTTTCGGTGCGTTACCTCAGTGTGGGCTATCCTTCCACTTTGACAGAATACCGCATCCAAATAGCAGGAGGGCAGGAAGCGCCCCGGACGATCTACACCCGCGATAACGAATTGGCCTTTTCTGACCTCAGCAAGGGCGTTTCTGAAATCAAGGTGCAGGGCCGTCAGTCATCGGCTCACCGCTGGAGCAAGCCCCTGAAGTTTTACCTGCAAATATCGACGGTCTGGTACAAGTCCTGGTATGGCGTACTGGGCATACTTGCTGCTTTGGGCGTAGTGGTGTTTTTTGTCAATATGGTCCGGCAGACCCACTACGAACGGCAAAGCAAACGCCTGAGCCAGTACAATCAGGAGCTGGAAAAGAAAGTGGAGGCCGGGCGGCAGGACTACCAGATGCTGGTCAACTACATCGGGGATAGTGTGCTGAAAGTCAATACAGAGGGAGAAGTGCTTTACACCTCCCCCAGCTGGCTGGACAACTAAGGGTACACTTCCGAAGAGACCGACGGGCACCGCTTGTCTTTGTTTCTGCACCCGGAAGATATTGAGAAAACCATCCTCGCCCTGGAGGCTCTGAAAGTGGGCGAAGCGCAAAGTTCCTTCGAGCTGGAGCACCGCTTTAAGCACCGGAATGGGGCATGGCTTTGGGTGGAGACCAAGGGGGAGCTGGAGCCCCGCTCCGGAGAAATCGTACTGATCAGCCGGGAAATTACCGAGCGCAAGATATCGGAGCAGCGGCTGCAGAGCCTGACTCAGATGCAGAAAATCCTGATGGACATTTCATCCAAGTACATCAACCTGCCGCTCGGAGAGGTAGCCTCTGCCATCAATATTTCCTTACAGCAGATGGGGGAGTTTGTAGATGCGGACCGGGTGTACATTTTTGATTATCACTTTGAGCAGGATATTTGTACCAATACTTACGAGTGGTGCCGGGAGGGTATTGAGCCCGAGATTGAAAATCTGCAGGAGGTCCCACTGGAATTAGTGCCCGATTGGGTGGATATACATACGAGAGGGTTGCCGATGTACATCCCTGATGTATATGAACTGCCTCCTGAATCTGGCATAAGGCAAGTGCTCGAGCCGCAAGGCATCAAAAGCCTCCTTGCTGTCCCGCTCATGAATAACGAAACCTGTATCGGCTTTGTAGGCTTTGACTCGGTCCGGCACTGGCATCAGTATACCCAACGGGAGATTACGCTGTTAAAGCTCTTCGGCCAGATGCTGGTCAACATTCAGATGCGGACCCAAAAGCAAAGGGACCTGGAGCAGCTGCTTGAAAAAGCCACCGACCAAAACAAGCGGCTTCGGGAGTTTTCCTTCATGACCTCTCACAACATCCGGGCTTCCGTAGCCAACCTGCTCGCCCTTAATGAGATGATCAAGGCAGAGCCGGACAACCCGGAGTACCTGGAAATGCTGGAGGTGACGACTAAAAAGCTGGACACTACCATCTCAAATATCAATCACCTGCTGAATTTCGAAAAGGAGATCAACCAAAAGGAAAAGGAAAGCTGCAACCTGGCTGAAACGATAGGCAGGGTGGTGGACCTTAATAATCAAATCATCAAAAAGCATGGTGTGAAGGTGTCTGTGAACGTACCCGATGAGATATGGGTGAGTGCTATTCCAGCCCACTTAGACAGCATCTTCCACAACCTCCTGACCAATGCGATTAAGTACGGGACTACGGAGGCTTCCAGGAAAATTCTCATCGATGCTGAGGTCGGAAAGGACAAGGCGGTCGTTTCTGTGCAGGATTTCGGTTTAGGTATTGACCTGGAGCGGTTCCGCGACCGGCTTTTCCAGCTAGGCTCCCGCTTGCATGTGGCAAGTGCGGAGGGGCAGGGCTTAGGCTTGTTTATGACCAAAAACCAGATTGAGGGGCTGGGCGGGCAGATAGAAGTGGAAAGTGAAGTGGGCAAGGGCACTACTTTCAGGGTTACGCTGCCTGTCAAAGCGGTTGATCCTGCTGCTTCCGGTGCTCTGCCAGAAGTGTAATGGTGTTTTGAGTGATCTCTCCTTTACCTATGGGTGGATATTGGCGCTTGGGCTTCGGCGGGTGATGGGTTGGTGTGGGAAGGTTGAAAGTTTAGAGGTTAGGGTTTAAGGTTTAGAGTGGCGAGCATTGCCGGTCGGTGTGGCAGGCTCGCCCGGCGCTCTCGCTGTCCGACGTAGTTTGATACGCCAACGGGATATCATAGGGACGCAATCCTACCGCTTTTTTTTGAGCAGCGAAGTGTTTTCATCCGTTCCCCTTGGGTGCAGAACGGGCAATCCGAAGCAGGAAAAACCCGGTGATGGCTCCCACGCTCAGCCCACCGGCCATACCGCTCAGCGCACTTGCCAGCAGGGCAAATGGCCAGCTTGTAATGGCTTCAGTCCAGGTTGCGCCCAGGAAGACGAACACCATGCCCACTGCCCAGCCCAGTGCATTGGCGGGGATCCAAAGCATGGCCTCTTTGCGCAGCCCCTTCAGCGGCAGCCACTGGAAGTAGCCGAATAAAGCACCGAGTAGCAGCCCCATCAAAGCCGCCATGCTGTAGCAGGCGAGGGTAGAAGGTTGCAGGGTGGGGTCTGTGGCACCGTTGCCGGTCAGGAAGAGGGAGGGCAGTATACCCAGCATCCATGCAATGAGGGTTGCGGCGATGGTGTACGCCAGCCACTGTTTCCAGGCAATTTCCGGGAAGATTTTGCCGATAAGGCGATACTGGAAATAAGCGAGGATACTGCCTTCAAGAGTACCAGCTAACAGCATAAAGAAAAGATAGAGTATGCGGTCGGCATTACTCGCCGGTTCCCCCAGCAGCATACGGTGGGCGATAGCCAAAGCAGCGGCTGCGGTAATGCCCAGGAATGCTCCCATGCCACAGGCAAGGACCCATTTTTTCCAGGTATCAGGGGGCAGGCCGGGGCGGCCATTGGGAATATACTGCGTCATAGGGTGTGTCGGTTGGCCTGCCGCAATATTAGTGGATCAGCGCTACAGGCACACTGATTTTTGTTACCGGGCAATGGGCAGGGGAGGAGGGGCTTTGCGGTTGAGCGGGATGGTGACCCCCAGTCCGATGGTCGGCGTATTGAAACCATTGAAGTCCAGGGTAGGCTTGATTTCCATGCCGATGTCATCGTCTATATCAAAGCTTTTGAGGTGGGCATCCACAAAAGCCTCCAGGGCCTGCAGGGTGTAGACGAGGAACATGCCCACATAAGCCATCTGCGTGTTTTTGTCAAACTCATCGCGCAGGGACCGCAAGGCCCGTTCATTGTCTATGGAAGTGCCCGAAAATTCGTGCTCCATGGTATCCCGTTTCAGCTCCAGCGCATCCCGCAGCCGCCGGTAGTTGGTCTGATTGTAATCAATGGTGAGCCCCATGCCGACCACCGCGCCGTAGACGAGGGGCAGTTTCCACCAGCGCTTGTTGTAAATCTGCCCGCCGCCGGGGATAGCCAGGGAGAGGATGGCAGCTTTGCGCGGCGAAGGGTAGTCCTGAGTGAACCAGTTTTTCCGTTTGGGCCGCTGCACGGTATCCGTAGCGGTTGCATCTGCGGCAACGATGGCCGTATCCGGGTATTCCAGGCTGGACGGCGGCACCTGCCCGGCGACGGCGGTGGCCCAAAAGAAAAGAGCCGGGGCAAGGAGCAGGCGGAATATTCGAGGTCCGCTCATCCCTAAGCCATACTGTTCTGATATTGTCATCGGAGCCATAGTTAAACTGCGCTTTTCCAGGTTTGAAACTACAAAAGTAACGCAAAAAACGCACCGGCATTGAAAAAAGGGCGGGTATTGGGAAAGGGTTAACGTTTGGCTTAATTAAGGACGATTTCACAATTTCCAGCCCTCAGGTCTTTCTCCACCTTCTTAAACTTGATATCAGCCCGCACTTCCCCATCTGCATAGCGGACGGTGATTTTCTGGTTGCGGCCAATGCCCCGGAAGGGGTCTTCGGGGGGCGCGCTGTAGCTGGGCTGTTCTGCAAGGGCTTCCATCTGCTTTTGCCTGAAAAAGGCCCCGATGGCCTCTTCGCTCGACAGGTCAACCCCATCGCGCATCGCCTGCATCATCATGGTTTTTGCCGGCCCCCAGTTGCTTTCCTTTGCGGCCTCCACCGGTATGCGGTCTTTGATCTGCTCTACGGTTTTGATCAGTTTAGCTGCATTGTTGATATGCCCGGCGTCGCCCAGAAAGCGAAGGAGGGCGATGACGACCCTGCCATAATCCCTGAAGTCCTCCGGAGGAGCGGTGATTTTGCCGGGCGCCCATGCCAGGCAGACGGCCTTTACATGCTCCGGCGCCCATTCTTCCGGGAGCACGTACTCGTAATTGTGCATGTAGTCCAGGAAGGTACGGAGCGCCATATCGACATTGTGGTCTTCGACATTCGCCACCTCCTCAAAGAAGGGGCTTTTGCGGAAAGCCGCTTTCCAGGCCTCCTGCTTCGCCTCCCAAAGGCTTTCCTCTGTCAGTTCCAGTTTTCTCTCCCGGTCGACCAGCCGGTCAATTGCGGCCATGATTTCCTGGTCTGTACTCCGGCGGGGCGCGTGTTCCAGGTCTTCTGCCTTGAAATAATATTCCATCACCTCTTCACCCCGCTCGCGGACATGGATCAAATACGCATCCGAAAGGGAGTCGATGGTAGGCGCATCGAGCCCCATGCCATAGAGCCCCTCTTCCTCATCTACATGGAATATCTCACCGCCCCAATTTTCGGCGATTTCTCCGGTATCCAGCACTGTTCCTGGTTTCACGCGTACAAAGTCTCCTCTTTTGAACATTAGGTCGATTGATTTTCCGGTCCTTAAATTCAGGCAGGAATTTATAGAAATCTGCGAGCTTTTGCAAAAGTTTTTTGCCTATGCCTATCCGTCGTTTATCTGCCGCAGGTCACCTTCCGCACCTGTTTGCCATCGCTGGCAGGCAGGCCTACGGCGCGGTGCTGCGGCGTTGTCTTGTGGATACCGGTTACCGGCATTTTGCCCCTGGCGGGGCATTGGCCCGGGCCTGGCTCAGTCAAACGCACTGCAAGGGAGTTTGATGGCTGCCGCCATCGTGCTCAATGTAAGGAGCCGTAAAATACTGGAAGCTTTATTAGGGGCTATGGGCGGGTGGCAAGGAAAAGCGGCGGCTTCCCGGGGCTGTAGGCCTGCCTGGCTGATCGCAGCAGACAGGTGCGGTATGTTGTATTTCATTTCAGAGGTTAGTTTGGAAGGTCGCCTTTTTCATGATGAGCGATAACAGATTCCACCTGAGCCAATGGCAAGTCGACAATTTTGGCAATCATTGCCGTAGCAATACCATTTTCGTATGCCCGCAGAACGGCTAATTGCTTTTCTTGTTCAATGCCCTGCTCGCGCACTTCTTTTAAAATAGCCTCTTCCAGTCCTATAGGTTTCGTGGTGGCAAGGAGCGCATTTCATTGATGGACGTAGATGTTTTTTGAACTTCCTTCCGGCGAATCATTGGGGTAAGAGGTCATAGATAAAATTTTCCACTCTCCGTTTATTTTTTTCATTGTTCGGTTACCATTCAAGGTACGCAAACTGCCATCGGGTTGGATATTAGAACTTTTCATTGTAGCAAAAGCCAAATCTCCACTTATAGTTATTTGTACATCCGCTAATTGAAACCTGGCAGCATCATAGTCTATAGGTTCGGGATTATTTTTCATCCAAGTGGCTACAAATTGAGATAAGTCTTGCCAGCCGCTTGCCCGGAGCGTTACATCTTTTTCCACACAGGCCCAAAATACTTCTGGAGAGTGTACATAGTGATTGCTCCATGCAAGGTGATCTTTTTTATAAAAGTCGCGGCTTTCATTTTCTATTTCGGCCAATATTAGTTTCTCTTCGTGCGACTGGTTCAACGTGTTAATTTCTTCAGGATTGTCCTGACAAGATTGAAGGCATATCGTAGCAAGGATCAGGAATAGCGATAACTTCATGCTGTTGAATTTTATATGATTAATGCTCATGTTTTCATTTTGTTTTGTTTCTGCCCGCAAAATATTCATGTATGCATCAACCCCCAAAAGAACTAAGCTAAACCGGTAGTCAGAGGGCAAGAAGCAGCGCCGATTTAGTCCCGGTCTTAGATGTACTTGATGCAGTTTAGCCCCAGCTAGTATATCTTAAGGCACTTCCGCTAAAGCTACAGTACCCAGACGCTTACGGTCTGGATGTGCCCCCCGGCGACGGGATTGTCCATACGGGCTCGTACCGGGCAGTCCTATCTAATCTGGATACGCGCTCTGGCCGATGACGTAGGGAATAAAGTTGGTGAAATGGTCGCAGTCCTATCTAATTTGGATGCGCTCTACCGGAAAAGCTCACACTTTTCACGGTCCTGCCCAGACATTCATCGTCTGGGATCACCTTTCTTACTGACGAAGCTGCGCTTGTCAGCATCTGGGGATGCGGTGCAAGCGGTCATCTGACTAATACAATATCAATGCATGCACCAATCTCAAAACTAAGCTAAATCGGCAAACCGAGCAAAAGCCATAGCGCCGATTTAGTCCTACTACTGACGCAAAGCGGTGCTTTGGTCTGCATGGCTTAGCGTGCGGTGCACGCAGCCATCTGGACTGGATATGCGCTACCGGAAAAGCTCAC
>JANSXW010000098.1 GCA_024742755.1 bacterium
AAAAATTGATTCTTCGCAGAATTAGTTTTGATTTCAAAACCCTATGTCGTTCGGGCGCTCCGTTCATTTCGAGTAATTGTACCGAGTTTTCTTATTCTTTGCGCTAATAACGGTCTCGTGTAGAGGGGAGTATGTGCAATTACGGACAAGATTGAAACCAAATTTTAATCAAAGACAGTCATATTATGAAAATCGAAATAGGCGCCACGATTAATGCCAGTTGGGAGGATACTGATTTTTTACTATTAGAGTTGAACGATCGCTTAAATCACGATGACAATCTTTCGTTTTCCGGATGGGATCGCCGTGACGTGAGCATTGAAGAAGCGACAATGATTCATCATCCGAGGGGTGACGTTAAAAAAAAAATATCCTTTGATGATGATCCAATGATCACTATTAGCGCTTTTAGTAACTCTACTGGAAGTGTCGTACTTCCTGCAGGTAATGCATGGAGCGTTGTATTAAATGAGCCTGGTGCAGGGAATTTTGGTGTCATGGAGAGTGGATCTTCGGGTTGCGGATGGTTTAACGAGGACGGGAGGATTATTGGTACTCATAGTCTTGGTCAACAAACTAGTTGCGTATCGGAAAGGACTTATATTGCAGGAAGGTTTTTCCCTTCATGGAATGGAAACGGTACACCAGACTCAAGGCTAAGAGACTGGCTGGGAGCATCAATAAACCCGAATACCATGGATTGCATGGTGCATCCATTTATCGAAGGCTCGGAAGTGTTATGCACTGATCCTGAAACTTATACCTTGATAAACAATATGCCTTGTGCCAAGACAGTCACCTGGCGAGTCGAACCAGCGAATTTATTTGCGTCACCGGGTAGTGGAAACGGAGTCACAGCCTCACTTTGGGGAAATGCTACTTCTTCAGGGCCTGCAACTCTTATTTATACACTATCAGCCGAGGGATGTAACGATGCCGAAGTAGAGTACGACCTATTTGTAGGAAGGCCGTGCACTTTTGAATTGCACTCATTTCCGACTGAAATATGTATTGGCGAACAGGGGGAGACATTTTTAAACCTTTTTGAGGATTGCCTGGGCAATTATTCGTCCATTGAATGGGATTTTTATGGAGCGATTTCAGGTTATGGGTACGATAACAAGGGGAGGTATGCAGGCATAACAACCGGATATGGCTATGTCTGTGTTACGGTAACAAATGATTGTGGCTCAAAGGAGGTATGTGACCGAATTCTTGTTAAAGATTGTGGCGGTGGGTTTGGCTTTAGAAATACCAGCTCAAAGTCAGGTGCAGCGGAATTTAAGGTGGATGTTTTTCCTAACCCAGCCAACGAGATTATTGAAGTAGCATGTTCGGGCTATACGCCTGGCACAAGAATAGCCGCCAGCCTAATTTCTATGGATGGAAAAGTGGTAAGAGAGGTTGAGGAATACTCCCATAACTTCAAAGTGAACATGGCTGATTTGCCATCTGGCCTTTACGTGCTGCAATTGAATGCAGATGGAGTGATTTATCACGAAAAAATAGTGAAGCTATGAAAAAGCTAATGTTATCGCTCGGCGTCTTATGCCTAATCCAATCCGTATCTGGTCAAACAGCGTCCATTGGCAATTGGATATTAAGTGCAAATGTCGGAATAGAAGCACATGACAAACGACTGTTCGACTATGCAAGGCCAGAAAGGGAAGCCTTATTGAGAATGCAGCCAGAGTTTTGGGGCACCTATCACTTTGGATTAAATGCAAGAAGAAAAGTCTGTCATAACAGGAGGTTCAGCAGTTTTCTAGGGCTAGGATTAGCTTATGAAAAAGCAACATTTATTCGGCCTTTTGATCATAAATTTTTTTTAGAGCCGGGTGATTTTGATACAGACTTTTTAAAGGCCCTAAACAGGTATAAAAAGGTCCTTACACCACTGTCTCTATTGGCTTTCTATGAGTTAGGAGATCACTGGTTCATTTCAGGGGAATTAGCCTCCAGCTTTCTTGTGTTTAGGAGCATCGATCATACGGAGCGGTCCAGAGCAGTTTTTCCTTACTCAGAGGGTACTTTCGAGTTGGACGATATACAATTGAGGCTTGGGGTAAATTACAGGCTTGATAAATTGATAATAGGTCTGCACTCCAGAGTAGCCAACTTTCAGAAGATTGACCGGGCTATTTTCAATCGTATTGTCAAAGACCCCAGAACGGATCAAACATGGGAATGGGACAATCCATTGCGTTTTGACTTGACAGTAGGGTATACATGGTGAAGAGAAGAATGAACTGGACATAACACGGCATAAAACGGCAAGTGGGGCTAAAAATGTTTTGCCTTACCGTTACAACTCCATCACATAAAACGCCGAACAGGCACTGTGCCCGGTTGCCCCCGCTGAAATGGTGATTTTTTGGAAAACCTGCCGGATCCCGGTTGAAACCGGGACCCGACAGGAGTAACGCACTGCTGGTGTAGAGCTTAAGCCTGGGCATTTCCAGGAGCGCTGCCCCAGCTTTGCATAGGAAACCTCAATGCACGAGACCTTATCGCCTGGAGGCTTCTGCTGGACCGGAGCGCTGGGTAGCGAGCCTGATGGTAGTGCGGTGAGGCATTACAACTCCATCACATAAAACGCTGAACAGGCACCGTGCCCAGTCGCCCCCATCGGCCCGTCCAAGGCTTTAAACCCATACCGTTGGTAGAACCGGTTGGCAGCAGCCATCTCGGTAATGGTCTCCAGGTAACAGCGGCGGTAGCCAAACGACCGGGCAGCATCCAGGCAGCGGTCAGCGATGGCTATGGCCAGCCCCTTACCGCGGGCTTCGGGCAGGAAGTACATTTTCTTTAATTCGCAGGTGTGGGGGTCGCCGCCCAGCAGTGGGGCAATACCAGCACCACCGTAGACTTGGCCTTCCCGCTCAATCACAAAATAGGCCGACCGGGCGGCCTGATAAGCCGTGTGCATATCGTCCACTTCGGCATCGTGTATGGAAAAGCCCTCCCCGGAAGCGCCGTGGGCGGTCATTACCTCCCGGATGATGTAGGCCATCCGAGCCGCGTCCTCCGGTTGGATGGGGCGAATGGTGAATTTCTTTGCGTTCATGTATTAGCTTTTATCGGTAAGGGCAACGATCTGATCTCCTTCAAAAACAAAAACAGACTGCCCGGTGAGCCTGAGCGTATCTCCTGCCCTGAGCCCATTCGGCAGATCAATGGTCAGCTGCCCCTCATAGTCAATCTCAATAGTGACGGTATCTCCGCTAAACTCCCAGCCCGTGATGGTTTGCCGGCGGTGGCTGAAGTATTGCTTTGCCTGTTCTGCCTGCTGACGAAAGGCGGGCAAGCCTTCGGTCTGAAGATCGGTCTGTCCGTTGGTGATGTTTTTGAAGACTACGGAAGGGTGCAGGTGCTGAACCATCCCGTCTGCATCGAAGCGGTTGTAAGCCTGAATGTAGTCTTCAATTACGCGCTTTTGTTCGGCTTGCATAGGTCGTTGTTGGCAACTGATGAACAGAAGTAGGGGCAGTGCCCCAATCCATTTTTTCATGTTGAGGTTTTTATGATAAGCTCCAGGCGGCCCAAATGAGTTCCCGTTGAAGCACAGGAATTGCAGTTGGGGCTACTGATCGAGCAGGCCGTTAAGCTGTGCGTACTGTAGCAGCAGTATGGTTTTGGCATCCCGGATGGCTCCGGTTTGAATCATCCGGCAGGCCTCGTCAAAGTTCAATTCCAGCACTTCGATGTGCTCCTGCTCGGCGGCTACGCCTCCGCCGTCACCCACTTTCATGGCATCGTCGTAGGGGGCTACAAAGAAGTGGACGATTTCCGTGACAGACCCGGGAGACATGTAGGCCTCGAATATTTTTTGCGGCGCCTCCACCCGGTAGCCGGTCTCTTCTTCCGTTTCCCGCTGTATGCCCGCCGCCGCCCCTTCTGCATCGAGCAGCCCGGCACAGGCTTCGATGAGGAGCCCTTCCGGATTGCCATTGACGTAAGTAGGCATTCGGAATTGACGGGTCAGGATAACGGTACGGCGGGCTTTGTTGTAGAGCAGGATGGTGGCGCCGTTGCCCCGGTCGTAGGCCTCGCGTTCCTGCCGTTCCCATTGTCCGTCCGCCCGGCGCAGGTCAAAAGTGATCTTGCGCAGGGTGTACCAGTTGTCGGAGAGCAAATCGTTTTTGATGATTTTTACTTCGGGTGGCATAGGTGTATTTTTGAGAAATCATTAAAGGTTGTGCACAGACATTTTTGCCTTAGAAGCCTGCACTTCCAGCGTACTGCTTTTCAGGATTTGGAAGGCTTGGGAAAGCTCCCCCGTATTCAATGCGGCGAAGCCCAGGCGGCAGGCATTCCAGTTAGCGCCGGGTGGATTGTAAACCTTGCCGTCAGAAATCAGGAGCCCTTTTTCGCGGCAGCGGGCAGCAATTTCGGGCAGGGAAAATTGGGGTTTGAACCGGGCCCATACCGCCATGCCGCCTTCCGGCACCTGAAAGTCGACGGCAAAGTTAAGTTCTTCCTGCAGTAGTTTGCAAAGATGGTCACGGCGCTTTCGGTAAGCGTGGAGTGCCTTTTTTCCATAACGGCGCATGGTACCCAGCTCGATCAGCCGGGCAATCGCCCGTTCCTGAATGGGGTCGCCGGGATCGCCAATGAGCTGCCGGACCTGCATCAGCCGCTGTATCAGGTCATTCGGGGCAAGGATGAAGCCCGCCCGCGCTGCCGGAAACAACTTTTTGGAGTAGGAGCCGATGTAAATCACATACCCCTCGCAATCTGCACTGGCAATGGGCAGCAGTGGTTTATGCTGGTAGTGGTAATCATAATCGTAATCGTCTTCCAGAATGGCGAAGTGGTATTGCCTGGCCAGTTCCAGCAGTTGTACCCGCCGCTCCGGAGACAAGGCCACAGTAGTCGGCCAGTAGTGGTGGGAAGGCACATAGACCAACCGAATGGCTTCCTGTTTGAGCTGTTGGCTTAGGGCGTCCGTATCCAGGCCCTTCTCATCTATAGGGATGCGCAGCAGGCGGGCACCGGCTTTCCGGAAGGCCTGATTGGCAATTTCATAACTGCTTTCCCCAACCACAACGGTATCACCGGGCTGAAGGAGCGTATGGGATAGCAGGAAGATCGCCTGCGTTGCGCCCCGTGTCAGGATCATCTGATCGGGTTGGACATTCAGCCCCCGGTACTGATTGAGCAACGGCGTATATATTTCCCGCAGCCGGCGGTCGCCGAGCGGTGAAACCTGCTCCAACAGCCGCCCCAGTCTCGGGCTTTTCAGCACAGAAGCATACTCCCGGGCGTACTCCTGCAAGGGGGCCAGCCGGGGGTCCGCTGATCCATCATCAAAAGCCAGACGTGCCTGCGGGGACTGCTGATATTCCAGCTCAGGCAGTGCAGGCCCGTACAGCGCAAACCCTGTTGTTTCGGGGTAGCAACAAGCCATGCCCAGGTCTCCGTTGACCGACCGGGGCGTAACCACCGGCAGGTCTTCATTGATATACCACCCGCTGCGGTTCCGGCTGTAAATCCAGCCTTCTGCTTCCAACTCTCCAAGAGCGGCCACCACAGTATTCCGGTTGACGTCCAGGTGGCGGGCCATGATACGGGTGCCGGGCAGCTTAAAACCGGGTTTGAGAATGCCGCGCTTGATCAGCCGGGCGAGGTTATTGGACAACTGTATGTACAGCGCTACCTCAGAGTGGCGGTCCAGCGTGATCTCATTAAAAAATGGGTAATTAGGCATAGCTTACAGCTGAATGGGTTCGTTAATGGCCAATGCGCCCATGCTTTCCTCAATTTGGTGCACCTGGCTACCGGAAATCAAAGGCAGGACAGGCGCTTCCTGTGCCATCATCCAGGCCAGCACCAGCTGATTAGCCGTGTGCCCGGTGGCTTGCGCCTGAGTGTGCAGCCGTTGCAGGCGCTCCCGGTTTTCGGGCAGGTCGTATTCCGGAGGCAGTTCGGCATCCGGTCCTTTGGCGTACAGACCGGAAAGCAGGGTGGAATAGGCAAGGAGGGTGATGTGTGGGCGCTGACGGGCGTACTGCAGCATGCCTTCGTCAATCAGGCGCTGCACCCAGAAATCGGCATCGGGTTTGGGGCGCAGATAGGAATACTTTTGCTGTACCGCACAGTAGGTTGGCAGGCCTTTTTCCCGGCTTAGTTGCAGGCTCTCTTCTACCCGCCAGGCCCAGGTGTTGCTGATGCCAAATGCACGGACTTTGCCGCTTTTTTTCAGGATGGCGAAGGCCTCAAGGCGTTCTTCCACCGGGTATTCCAAAAAGTCGATATGCGCGTAGAGCAGGTCAATATACTCGGTTTGCAGTCTGCGGAGGCTGTCTTCCACGGCTTGGAGGATTGTCGATTTGCGCAAGCCCTCCAATTCGATTTGGTCCAGGCTGCCGGTATAAGCTTTGGGCCGGGCACCGCACTTGGTGGCCAGCACAATGCGGTCGCGGGACCGCCCCCGAAGCCAGTGGCCAAGTACGGTTTCACTTTCATCGCCTGTGCCCTGCTCCATCCAAAATGCATAATTGTTGGAGGTATCAATGAAGTTGCCCCCGTTGCTCAGGTAGGCGTCCAACAGGAGCTCCGACTGTGCCTGATCGGTTTTGGTGCCAAAATACATGGTGCCCAGGCAAATGGGGCTGACTTTGAGGTTGCTGTTTCCGAGTGGTCGTAATTCCATAGGTGTTTTTGATGGCAAAACTAGGTGCTGCGGTGCCTGCCCGATAGTAAAAATGCGTCAGGATCGGCTGATGCGGGCCATTTCGTTCTGTTGCTGAAAGCCCCGGTCGGCTACAGCGGTCGGGGTAATGCCCAGGTGCGCCTTAAAGTCTTTGATAAAATGCATCTGATCGAAGTAGCCATACTGAAAGTAATTGCCGGGCTGTACTTCCCGGATCACGCTTTCTTTATACAGCGCCTTGAACCGGATCAGCCGTGCAAATTGCTTGGGGGTGATCCCTGTGTATTGTTTGAAATAGCGTTGCAGCTGACGGATGCTGCGGTGGTGCTGCCGGGCCAGCTCCTGAATGGGGATTTGCCCTTGCTCCTGCAATTGCGCTTCGATACATCGCTGTACGATCCTTAAACCATCGGGCATCTTTACGCATTGGGAAGGCAGTGTGGCTTGCAGATGGTCCAGGACTTCGGCAGCGGTGGGTAGGGCCTCAAGCTGGGTTTCCAGCGCTTGCAGCCAGGGAGCCTTGAGTTGAGACAGGGGAAGGTTTTGCTGCGCCGTCTCCGCTGCCACTTTGGGGAAAAGCCTGTAAAACCCCGCAGGCTTAAGCTTCAGCCCTACGATGTGCACCGGGCTGACCCGCGTAACCAACTGCGTTTGGGTTTGCAAGCCCACCAGGCAAGATGCTGTAACCCGTTGGCTAACCTCCGGTTGATGGAGGGCAACCTTACGATACCCGCCCTGATAGACGAAGATGACTTCCGGGCAGCCATCCGGGATCAGCAGGTCAGGTACCGTTTGCCGGTCCTCAGCGCTGCTGCGCATGACCCAGCAGGACTTGAGCACTTCGCTGAAGGGGGCTTGGGCGGCTGCCGAAGCGAATTGGAGCTTTTGCATGGGGTTGGGTGCGTTATTTGACCCTTTAACAATCAAAAACTTCCTTTCGGTTGGCGGAAAACCAAATTTTCGTGACTGGACTACCTCAACGTACAAATCTGGCTGGTCTGATCAGGTCAGTACAGGCGTTAACTGATCTGTAGGGCTACCGGGCCAGCTCCATTTTGATGATCGGATTGCCCTCGCCCTTATTCAGGGTCAGGCTCAGCCCGTCTTTGCTCAGGGTATAGTGGTTGACTTGTTGCAGGGCTTTGGTCAACTCCGCATTGATGTCCCCGTTTTCCGGGCAGGCGCGGCGGGTAAAGGCAACTTTGGAGATGCTTATGGTGCCGTGGTCCCCAACATCATAGCTGCCCATTAGGTTGTTGCAGCCATCGCTGCCGCTCAGGCGAAAGCCCTCTGCTTCCCCGGTAAGCCGCAGGAAAGGCGTGACGGCCAGGCGGAGTTTCCGGACATCCTGACCTGATACCTCTGTAATGTCCCATTTGCGGTTGACCAGGGAAGGGCGTTGTTTGGGCGTCATGGTGGTTTCGGATTTGGCAGTGGCCGAAGAGGAGGTTGGTGTTTTGGAAGTGCTATTGCAGCTTGTCATCAAGCTGAAGGTCAGGGCTAAAAAGAGTACAAAATGTTGGTTTTTCATAGATGGCGTTTTCTAGTATAACGCAAACGGCACGGGGCATCATATACGATGGATGGATTCGGGCAGCAATACCAGCAAATTTTACCACCTTTGCACAAAATCCGGACCATGCTGAAAGCCATCCAACAAGCTGATCCCAAACGCCTGTCTTTGCTGGCGATCCTGCTGCTGTGCTTTATCTGGGGCACCACGCACATTGCGGTGAAGTATGCCATTCAGACCATTCCGGTCTTCTTCATGGCGGGTATCCGGGAGCTGATGGCGAGCCTGATCTTTCTGGGGCTGTCGCTATGGCTGGAAAAGCCGAAGGCAATAGACTGGAAAGAGGTCTTGCGGCAGGGGCTTTTCGGGCTGGGTTTTTTTGCCTTCGCCCGCGGGCTGATGGTGCTGGGTTTGGATTATGCGCCCGCCGGGCTGGTCGCGTTGGTGTTTTCCCTGATCCCGATGTATGTGCTACTCATCAATTTGCTGATGGGGCAGGGGCGCATGAACCGCCGCATCGTCATGGGGCTCTTGCTGGGCGCGCTGGGCATGTTCCTGGTCTTCCGGGAAAGCCTGTTCAGCCTGGAAGGCACGGAAGCGCTCATTGGTATGGGCATTGCCCTGGGCGGCGCAGTTTGCTGGGCAGGTACAAGCGTGCTGTTGTCTGATGGGCGGGACGGGGATCTGCCCGCCATGTTCCGCTCGGCCGTACAACTGTTCTTCGGTGCCATGGGGCTGCTACTGATCAGTGGGGTTTTGATGGAGCCTGTGAACTTTGCTGCCATCTCTAATGCCTCCATGCTTGGAGTAGCCTACCTCGTGTTGTTTGGTTCCATCGCTGGTTTTGGGAGTTATGTTTATGCCATACGGCACCTGCCGGTAGCTCAGGTCACGCTTTATGCGTACATCAACCCATTTGTAGCCCTCTTTTTCGGCTGGCTATTGCTGGACGAGCTGCTGACGCTGGAGCTTTTGCTGAGCTTTGGGGTGACGCTGGCCGGGGTGTGGTTGCTGAGCAGGGGGCGTTAAATTTTCCGCTCAATCAACTCCCAGCGGTTACCATACAAGTCCTGGAAAATAGCACCGATGCCGAAGTCTTCCTGCCGGGGCGCTTCCTCAAAGTGGATGCCCGCCGCCCGGTATTGCGCATAGTCCCGCTGAATATCATCGGTATGGAGGAATAAAAAGACCCGTCCACCGCCTTGCAGGCCAATGTACTGTGCCTGTTCCTCGTTTTTGGCTTTCGCCAATAGCAGGGAGCATTCCGGCTGACCCGGCGGGGCAACGGCCACCCATCGTTTGGTGGGAGAGCGCGGTGTATCTTCCAGCAGGGTGAATCCCATTTTCTGCACAAAAAAATCGATTGCTTCATCGTAATCGCGTACCAGCAGGGCAATGCGGGCGAGGTGTTGCTTCATGTTTTTGCCGAAAGTTAGGGGTTTTGTCCGAACCTTTGAGCGGGGCGTGTAACAAAGTGCACAAAACAGAAAGTGATACCGTAGATCATATACGCCATACGAAGTGACCACCAGCTATCAATACCAGGCTCTGCATTTAAGCGCTAGGGCTGCTGGGGTAGAGCTTCCCGCTCTGCTCCAGCTTATTCAGGGTTTCTGGGCGATGCACCAATAGGCAAACAGCAAAGGCTGCCAGGCTATTCAAAAAGTGCAATTTGTTGGGCACACTTTGAGCAAGATCAATGCAGAAAAGGGCCCCGGCCTAACCGGAGCCCAGGTAATCAGGGGGATGAAATAAGAGACAAAGGTTAATCTTTCAGCACTTGTTTTTCAAGGCGTGCCAGACGTACTTCCAGGTTTTGAATCTGATCTTGTTGCCGGTCAATAAGGGCTTGTTGCTCCTGTAGCGCTTTGAGGGCAATTACCGACAGTTGATTGTAATCCACCAACAGCGTTGGGGTTTCCTCCGCATTGCGGGCAGGGGTTTCGGAAACGAGGTCCGGGAAGATCAGTTGCAGCTCCTGAGCGAGCAAGCCGATGTAGCTCCTGCCTTCCTGCCCACGGTATTGGTAGGTTTTGGGGGCAAGCTGTTGTACCTTAGGTAAGATCGCCGGGAGGTCCTGAATACCGGTTTTCAGGCGGGCATCAGAAGTCGCAGTGTAGTTGCCCGAAACCGCATCAAATTGTCCACGGGGGGCATTATCTGCGTAGAGCAGGAGGTTGCCGCTCCCCCCTACATACAACTCCCAGTTGCTGTCGTTATTCGTACCATTAATAAGCTGCATACCGTAGGCCCCGCCTGTTGCGGATGTGTTTTGAACAATCCGTACGGGGTAGGTCCGGTTGGTATTGATGCCCGGTTCGGTGCCAATATTGAGCTGACGGGTGCGCATTTCAATAATGCCCTGCCCATACCCATTGGCATCGCTCTGAATAATGCGGCCCCGGTTAAAGGCATTACCCGAACCTATGGAGAGCTTGATCGTCGGATTGCCTACCTGAATCCCGCCCCCGCTATTGGACCCTACCGTGATGGCAGGCACTGCCCAGCCGGAATTCAAATTGGTACCTACTACCAGTTCCTCGTCCGGATTGGTATTGCCGAGCCCAACCCTTCCGGTGTTGTAATAAATCTGATTTCCATTTTGCGACCACACACTGCCCAGCCCGGAGAGATCAACGTTCCCACCGCCGCTACTCAGGCTTAACGTGCTACCGGATAGACTGAGATTTTGAAGTTCATTCATAGGGTCTGCATCGGCATCATCCACATCATCCCCATCGGCGATATCGGGCGGGATGCCGCTGAGGGTGGCCCAGGTTTCGATTTCGTTGGTGGGGTCCGAGTCGGCATCGTTGACCTCGTCGGTGAAGCTTCCGCCGCCGTTGCTGAGGGTCACGGTGCTGCCTGTTTTGGAGATGATCTGAATTTCGTTGGTGGGGTCCGCATCGGCATCCGTGCCACCTGCTGGCAGGGTAACGGTACTTCCGCTGGAGATGCTGAGCTGATTGGTAGCAGGGTTGAAGGAGATGTCCTGCAGCTCGTTCATAGGGTCCGCATCTGCATCTTCCACGCCGTCCATGAGTGGGCTTAGGTCTATGGTATTCCCGTTTTCAATGGAAAGGTTGGTGCCATTCAGGCTGAGGTGCTGAGCATCTGTACCGGCAGGGAAGTTCAGCGTCACGGTATTTCCATTCGTCAGAGTCAGGGTCTGCGTGACTGGGTTGTAGATTAGGTTTTGCAGTTCATCGGTAGGGTTGCCGCCACCACCGTTGCCGGCTGTTCCGGCGTAGATGGCGTAGGGGACGGAGAGCAACTGAGAGGTGCCCAGGTTCATGTAGCTGGTTCCTCCATCGGGGTCAATGTCTACTTTGAGGTAGTAGGGATGGTTGGCCCAGTCGGCATCAGCGAAGGTGCCTGATACCGGAAGCCCACCGCCAATTTCAAGGTCAAAGACACCAAGTGGTGAGGTGGTAACCACATGGCGCTCAGCATAGTCGATCAGTCCGGAGACCCCATCGCGCACCAGGCTGATGCGGACGCCGAGGTTCACGCTTGTGTAAGGCTGACCGGAGGCATCTCTGGCAACCGCCTGGAATTTGAATTTTTGAGGGCTCTGCCCAAACAGCGGCAAAGCCAGGGCCAAAATAGCCCCAAGTAGAAAATACGGTTTCATGACTCTAAGGTTTTGGTGTGGAAAAATCTATCTTCTGACCTTCAGGATGCGGAAAGTGCCTTGCTGCCCGTCCGGGTTGCGTAGCTGCAGGAAGTAAGCGCCGGGCGGCAGGCCCGTCAGGTCCAGTTGCTGCCCTTTTTGGAAGCGGTCTTCCCGAAGGAGTTCCTGCCCGGTGGCCGCCATTAGCCGGGCCTGAACGGGGGCATCAGAAGCCCAATCGGCCTGTATGTGGCTGGCTGTGGGATTAGGAAATACCCGTACGGCCCAGTCTCTGGAAGCTGCTTCCCGGGTTTCCACCACCAACTCATAATACATCTGATGGAAGCCCTCGGAAAGGGAAACTCCATTCTGAAAGCGGGACACGGCGACCTCTCCAACCGTCCAGTGCAGGTCACCGAACAGGAGGTTGGTGTAATAATCCCCGGCATTGCCAAATACAGTGCGGGGCATATCCTGGGCAGGAGCGGGTGGGCTGTACCCCATCAGCAAAGCCACAAACGCCGCTGCTGATACGGATTGTTGAATAACTGACATCATCTCGAAAGTTTTTAATTGGATTATCGCAATAGCAGGACTTCGCCGGAGGTTTCCCGGACTTGCCCGTGCTCGAATTCTATTTGCCCATGGTAGAGGTAAAGGCCGGGCGGTAGTGGAGCGCCATTCCGGCTGCCATCCCAGCGCAGTTGTGCTGCACCGGGCAGCGCAGGGCCGCCCTCAAACAGGTGCCCGCCCCAGCGGTCATAAATGTCCCAGCGCAATACCCGGACGACATTAGAGCCAAACCCCGGCTCGAAATAGTCGTTGTGCCCGTCCCCATTGGGCGAGAAGGCTGTGGGCAGGTATAGCCGGTAGCGGCTGGCAACTTCCAATGTGGTGTCCAGCATGGCGGTACAGCCTTCCGGTGTGGTGGCGTGTACCCTGAACCGCCCACTCGTCAAGGCCGTAAATCGGGTGGACGGGCAGGAGGTACAGCTAAACCGCCCCGGGCCGGACCACTCAAATTGTGTATTGGCATAAGCCGCTGAAGCATTCAAAAAAAGGGTATCGCCCGCAGTGAGCAACCCGTCAGCCCAACCCGACCAGGAAAGGCTGATTTCCTGAGGGGCCTCCAGGTAAATGGGCACTTCCGCGCTACAGCCGGCAGCATCTTGCACCTCTGCTGCGTAGTCGCCGGGAGCGAGCCCTTCAAACTGATTGCCAGACTGCCAGTCCCCTCCGTTAAGCCGGTAAGCATAGGGTGGTGTGCCGCCTTCCACCCATGGAATACGCAACTGTCCGTCCTGGCCACCCGGGCAGCCCGGAGAGATAGCCGAAACATCAAAAAGCGGCAGACTGCTGATTACAGTGGCGCTTGCTTCGTACGGGCAGCCCTGACTGTCGGAGAAAGAAACGGTATAGGTCCCCCCTGCCGTTACGGTGGCCGTAGCGGTGGTGGCCCCGTTGCTCCAGGCATAATCATTGTAGCCCCCGGGTGCAGAAAGGGTAGTAGCTGCTCCTGCGCAAATCTGCAAAGTCCCTGTTATGGCAAAGGTGTCGGGAGCCGCCACCTCAATATCGTAGGTGACAAGGCTGTCGCAACCTTCCGTGGTTTCATACTGTAGCGTCAGCAGGGTATCGGTAGTCCAGACCGTGCCCAGAAAGGCCTCCCCGAAGCACAAACGCTGAGTGAACCATTGCTCATAAACCGGATGAACAAACAGCAAGGCATGAACCAGGCTATCGCACCCGCTTTCGCCGGGCAGGGAAATGCTGTGGTTACCAGGCTCGTAGAGTGGCGTTTGCCCGATGTATGCCGTATCACCTGCGCAGATGGCCGGCGTTTGGTAAACCTCCAGGGGCTGTTGTTCCAGCAGGCTCACCGTATTGGACAGGCTTGCACAGCCTGCGCCAGACAGTGCGACCGGGCTGTTAGCGCCTAATATTCGGTACTGAATGCCTTCAATTGGTGGATCAATAGTCAGCGTAGGGGCTGTAGCGCCGTCAACATCTACCCACGTGCTCCCGCCATCAAAGCTTTGTTGCCATTGCCAGGCTGGGTTGGAAAACAGGGTGTCCGCTCCATTCAGGGCGAGGGTCGTTTCCTGCCCGTTGCAGAAGCGCACCGTATCTGGTAGTGTGAGTATTGGCAGACAGTACTGTAGCTGCAGGTTGTCCATCCCGAAGGCTGCCCCGGCGGCTACTATCCGGACTGTGCTCCAGGGCAGGCCGGCAGGGATGTCGAATGTCGCCTGATGTTCCTCCCAATCGCCGTTGGCAGGCAACGGGCCAGAATTGTACACGGCTGTACTGTCAATGAAAAAGCTAACGGTTACCTCGTTTTCCACGCAGGTATCGCTGCTCAGGTTAACGAGGTCGGCGGAAAGGGTGTACCGGCCCTCCCCGCACCATTCCACCCCTTGTTCGATTGCCGCTACCGAATCTGCCCCGGCATAGGCGGCCAGGAAGTAGCCCTCTCCTTCGTTGCCGTTGTCCTGAACGATTGACCAGCAGGGAGGTCTGCCGGGCAGTGCAGTGGTGTTCATCAGGCTGTAAGTGCCGGGCAGCCATGGCCCTGTGCTTTGGTAGCTCAATGCCGGTGACAGGAATGGGGCGCCCGGTTGCACAGGTTCCTGCCCTGCCCCAAAGCTCTGAAAACCCAGCAGGTCGCCCGAAAGGGTACCCCCGCATACGGTTTGGGCCAGGAGCCCAATCGGGTGCAGCAGGCACAGGGCAAGCAGCAGTTTATGGGATAAAGATGACATGGGTCTTAGGTGTTTGATCCTTTTGGGCATCCCTGAAAGACACAGTACAGACCGGGCTGGAACCGGTTATTGGGTTCAGCCAATCCTTTCTGAGCACGGATGCCGTAGTTAATCGGTCGGTTGGAACAGCCTTTCTTTACCTGAGCCGGCAGGGGCCAGCCTCCGGCGACAGCTGGTCTACCGTTAGCTCCTGATAGCCCGCCTGAATCTGCCCGCTGATCAGGTTATGATCTGTAAAAGGCACCCCCGGTTCCAAATTGACCGGCAATTGCCCGGGGGCTGCGTATTCGTACAAATCCTGAGCGAGGCGGAAGTTGGCGTAAAACCGGTTGCCATCGGTCCGGTAGATACCGTAGCCGCGCCTGACCTGTGGGTGGTTCATGCCGCTGACGTAAGTGTCTTGTTGCCGGAAAATAGAGCCAGGCACGGCAAATTCATAGGGTACGCTCCGGTGCATAAGTTCTATGGCATTGTCCTCATCCGTTGCAGCTTGTACATTGATGGTCGGGCAGTCGTAATTAGCCTCTGCCTGTGGCGGGTCCTGTGGGTTGAGGTCGTGGCCCATACAGACGCAGACCATTTGCGGAGTGGCAAAAGCCCCCACGAGCCCCATACTGGGCATAATCACGGTAGACCGCTCGTCCAGCCCCTGTGGGAAAGGGCTTGCCGGGCCTCCGGGCATTTGCAGGCGCAGCTCATCTGAGGCGTAGGTATAGCTGCCGTTGAAGGCATAATTTTGGTGGGCATCAGTGGTAAAGAGCACCTGTAAGGTGTGGTCTGCTGCAAACAGGAAGTACCAGCTGAGCTGTGAGCCCAGCCGCCCGCAGTAGTACAGGGCACCAAAGGGCTGATTGGGCGTAAAGGGGAAGGCTTCGTCGATTGCATCTTCCAGGACCGGTTCATTGGGGGCGTTGTTGCCGTTGCCGCCACCGTGTTCAGTCTCTTGCTTGTCGCAGGACGCCCATAGCAAGGGCAGGATAAGTATCCAAAGTAACTTTTTCATTGTTGATCGGGTTTTGGTTGAATAGATTAAAAACTGCTGTAAGACCAGTCTCCGCCCATGATGTAGAAGCCCTCGCTGCTGCTGCCGCTACCAGTGCCGGTGTAGAAGTTGCGGTAGAAGGTATTGCCATTGCCCCGGTTATAGCCGGAGGCGTTGCGCTGTACCTGCTGCGCCAGCACGGTCAGGTTGCCCAGGGAGGGGGCGCCTTCCAGCCCTACATTGCCATAGGCGTCGAGCCAGTATCGGCCGGGCGTAATCGGCCCCGTGAGCTGTTCCCACTGCACCCGCTCACTTTGCGGGATTTGGCGGCCATTGATGAAGATACGCGTCTGCCCCCGGGAAACATTGGCCCGCATCTGCCCGCCCAGTGCAAGGCCAGCCATCATGCCGCCACGTGCCGGGCCGCCTTCCATGCCCCACAGGCCACAGTAGGGATCGTACCAGTACCGCCCCGGCTGTATTTTTACCTGATAGTAAGCTTCGAGTTGCTGTACGGTTTGGGAGGCGAGTGCCTGCCCGTTGACTACCACGGTTTGCTGTGCCTGAATGGTGCTTGCCGCACCGAGCGCCAGACAAAAGATAAATGGAATTAGCGCTTTCATACGATTGTGAGTTGGTTGTTGGGGGCAAGTTGCAGAGATTCACAGGGCCCTGCTTTGCGCTATGTCCCAAATGTTTTGCGCTATGTGTCTTTTTGGTGTAAGTGTTTGATATTCATTCGTTTGTTGGGTGGATTGTGCGCGCGTTTTTTATGGTGTTTTGCAGTTATGTCGCGGGTTTGCGCTTATGTAGCATGAGGGGGTTAGCTGACCTGACTGGGCGGGTGCCCGAAGCATTCCTTAAAAGAGCGGGAGAAATGCGCCAGATTGGGCATCCCTACCTGATGAGCGACTTCTGAAACGTTGCCGGCCTTAGCCTGCAGCAACCGATAGGCCTCCCGCAGCCGGAGCGTGCGGACAAAAACAGAAGGCGACTGATCGGTGAGGGCTTTGATTTTGCGGTGGAGCTGGCTCCGGCTCATGCCTACTGCCCGGCCCAGGGCTTCGATACTGAAGTCCTCTTCATCGAGTTGGCTCATCACCGCCTGCTCTACTTTCTGCAGGAATGCTGCATCGGCTGGATTTTCAGCTTGCACGGGAGCGGGGCTGTCCTTCAGAGACCGGGCGAATTTCTCCCGCAACTGCCGCCGCTGTTGAATCAACTGCCCTACCCGGATGCGGAGTTCTTCGGCATCAAAGGGTTTGGTCAGGTAGGCATCTGCGCCAGTGAGCAGCCCTGTGCGCACATCTTCCTGATCTGCCAGGGCGGTCAGCAGGATAACCGGGATGTGGCTGCTGCGCTCGTCAGTCTTGATTGCCCGGCAAAAGTCAAGCCCGTCCATGCCCGGCATGCGCACATCCGAGAGGATCAGGTCGGGTAGTTGCTCCTGCGCCATTTGCAGGCCAGTTTGCCCTTCTGCGGCTTCGATAATCTGGTATTGCTCCTGAAGCTGCTCGCGGATGTACTGCCGGAGCTCCGGGTTGTCCTCGGTGATGAGGACCAGGGGCTGCCCGCTGTCAGGGCTTACGGGTATAGCCTGAACGGCTGCTGTAGGTGCCGGGGCTTTCTGAAAAGGAATGGACAAGATAAAGCGGGTGCCGTGGCCCACCTTGCTTTCCACCTGAATGTCCCCGCCCATGAAGTGGACCAGCTCCCGGGTCAGTGCCAGTCCGATGCCAGCACCCTCCTGCCTGCCTTCGGGCTGTCCCTGGTAAAAGCGCTCGAAGATGTGCGACAGCTGCCCGGGAGGGATGCCGGGCCCACTGTCCTGTACTTCTATATGGGCAATACATTGGTTGCCATTGGGTTCCGTCCGGAGCTTTAGGCTGACCTTTCCGCCATCGGGAGTGAACTTCAGGGCATTGCCCAAGAGGTTGTTCAGCACCTTTTCAATTTTGTCTGCATCAAGCATGACGGGGGCGGCCTCTTCAGGAAGGTCGGCCTGGAGGCGGATGTGTTTTTGTTCTGCCATGCTCTCAAATGCGGCGGCCGTGAGTGCGGTCAGGCGGGTGAGGTCACGCTGTTCAAGCCGCTCGGGCATTGCTCCGCTTTCGAGCCTCGAGAGGTCGAGCATTTGGTCGGCAAGGTTGAGCAGGCGTTCGCCCTGCCGCCGCATTCTGGACAGGGCATCGGGTGCTGCCTGCCGTTGCCCGGTTTCCATATCCCGCAGCGGCCCAAGCAAGAGGGTAAGCGGAGTGCGGAACTCGTGGCTGATGTTTGCAAAGAAGTTAGATTTTAGTTCGCTCAGTTCCCGCAGGCGATTGGCTTCTGCCTGTTGGAATTTGAGCTCAAGGGCGGTCTGCCGGGCTTGTTCCTGCTGACGTTTGCGCCAAAATAAGAAAGCCCCGCCGAGCAGCAGGAACCCCAGCAATCCTCCAAACAGCAATCGGTTGCGGCGGTTGGCTTCCTGCTCCAGTTCCAGCTGCTGCTGCGCAATCCGGGCTTCTTTTTCCTGTGTCTGATAACGTACGGAGAGTTCCGACAGGTCGCGCTGATGGCGCAGGGCTGTCAGGGAATCCTTGAGCTGTGTGAAGGTATCCAGCTGGTAAAAGGCCTGCTCAAATTCCCGGCTGTCCCTGTAAAGCCCGGATAAAAAGAGGTGGATGTTGCTTTCTTTTTCGAGGTCGCCAAAACTCTGTGCTACCGTCAGTGCCCGTTTTGCATAGTAAGCGCTGCTGTCCGGCTCGCCCAATGCCCGTTTCATATCGGCAAGCGCATAGAAGTTGTAGTACCGGCCTACCTTATTGGGGCCAAACCCAATACGCTCAGCCTGCTGGAAATGGTGCTGCGCCCTGGGATAGTCTTTAGCGTAAAGATAGACCGAAGCGAGGTTGTTGTGGATGTTAGCGAGGTACTTGTCCTGCCCGTACTGCTCGGCGGCTTCCAGGGTAGCCCGGGCGTAGTGCAGCATGGAATCGACTTCCTGCATCTGTTCGAAAAGCACGACAAACTGGTTGAGGGCAAAAATGATATTGGGCGCCTCAGCGGCTCCCTGCCGGGCGTAAAACTGGTAAAAAGCATCGAGGTATTTCCTGGCCTGCCCGTACTCGCCCATATCCTGGTAGATGAGGCCGATTTCCAGCCTCGTGTCCATCCGCCGACGGTCATCGCCCAACTCCTCGAAGCGCTCCAGCGCCTGCAGGAAGTAAGCCATAGCCTGCTGCAGCTCCCGTTTGTCGTAGGCCGCAGCGCCCAGTTGGTAAAGGCTGCGGGCGGTGAGTGCGGGCGATTGCAGCGCTTCCGCCAGCGCATAAGCACGACGGGCCCATTCCCAGGCCGTATCGGTTTGCAGAAATGACCACTCGTCACAAAGGACGAGGGCGGCTTCGAGGCGTACGGAGTCCTGCTCCTGCTGGTAAAAGACTTGCTCAAGGCTGTCTGTGGCCTGGCTCTGAGCTGCAAGCCAACCGGGCGTCAGCACTCCGGCCAGGAAAAGTATCCGCAAATAGGCAAGTCTTGTCATCGGTGAGTGGGTAAGAAACTGTGAATTTAAGCAAGGTGGAGGCAATTTGCAACCCGAGTGGGTTATTGGTTAAGGCCATAGCCCTGCCAAATCCTCGCCCCTTCCAATTCAACCTGCCCTCCGGCATCGCTCCACAGGTACACCTGTACGTGGTCGCCCGCCCGAAGCCCCTCCGGCCATTGATAATATAGCGTTGCGGCTTGAACGGGCTGACCGGCTTGGTGGTAATCATCGAGTGGTAGCCCTTTCCAGTGGACGGTCTCTCCGTCCCGTTTGATATCGAAAACGAAGGTGCCGCCCTGCCCGGCTTCGAAACGGGCTTCGAGGTCAACACGCAGCCATTCCGGGGGGCGTTTGGCAATGGTATCCGATAGTGTGGCGGCCCATAAATTAGCGTATGGATCTTCGGCATTAGCTTCCTGTGCCTGTTGGGATGACCAAACCTGCGTCCTTTCCAAGAGGCGGGGCTGTGCATCATAGGTGTGGTAGCCACTCAGGCTGTCGCGGAAATGAAACCGGTATTCCATCCCGGATAGCGGCAAGTCTTCCGGGCTTAATGTATCAGGCTGCAGGAGGACAAAAGGTTGCTGCTCCTGCAGGAAAGTGCTCAGGGCTCCTAACTTGGATGGCTTGGCTTTCAGCCTCAGCGCAGGGTGATCTGGCGGAAGGCTGCCAGGCAAAAGCCCCCGTGCAATCAGCCGGGCGTTGGGTTCCGGGAGCAATTGCTGCAGGGTGGCCCGAATAGCAGGATCAATGCTCAATCGGATAGCCGTGTGGTAGGACAATTTACCGCGCCAACTAATGATTTGATTGTTTGCGTAAGCGGACTCCCGCATCACGCGCAGGGGGCGGCGGCTAAAAATATCTACCGTATCGTGCCGGCTCAGGAGGGAGTCCACATCTGCATCCTGCAGGTAGGGAATGCCCTTAGCTTCCAGAAAGTACCGCAGCCCATGTGGTTCGCAGCCCACAATGCCTACCGGTATGCCGGGGTCGAAGTAATGCCCCTTGTACAGGTCCACCTCCCGTTGCGGCCGGTAATGCCAGGAGTAGTATTGATGGGTGAGCCCCTGTGAGCGCCCGCCGAGTTTGATGTCCGCCATCATTTGTGTGCTACTTTCCTGCCAGCCCTGAAAAACGTGGAAAATACCATAGCCCGCTACCAAAAGCACGGCTACGATTTCCTGCCAGCGAAACCGCGGCAGTTCTTTTACTTCCGCTGCAATACCTATGGATAACAACAGAGCAAAGACCGGTACCAACGGGATGAAAATCCGCTTTGGAGCGGCGTTGCCCAGGAGGTACACCAGCAAAAAGGGCAGGACAAGCACCGTGAGCAGCAGCAGGACGCTTTGAGCCTGAGGCAGCCAATGCCTCCGCCCCAGCGCATACCCCAGTACCGCAAAGGGCAACAGCCACCATCGGCCACCCATAAAATCGCTCAGCACTACCGGGGCATAGTAGGTCAGGTTGCTCCATTTGAAGGGCTCGTAGGTGACGTAGGGGTTGTTGAAGACTTGCCCGAAAACCGGCGTATAGGCCAGCAGGGCGAGCTTCAGCCCAACGGCGGTGAGCAGGGCAACCTGAAAGGCTTTATTGCGTAAATGCAGCCCGTTGCGGAGCATCTGCCGCACCCAGAATATTCCCCAAAACAGTCCAACCGCCAGGATGAAGTACAGATTGGATGGTAACGTGTACATCAGCGCACCTGCTGACCCGATGATGCCGAAAGCTGCCCCCCGGCTACGCTGTTCGTGAAAACTAAGTGTGCTATATAAAAGGCCCATAAGCCACAGTGTGCTTAAGCCATACCCGCGTATCTGCAGCGCAAAACTGAGGTAGGGCAGGGTAGTGGCGGTGATGGCTACGGCAAGCAGGCCGGTCAAAGGGCTGAAGAAACGCGTCCCGAGCTTCCAGGTACCCCAAAGAGTTAGCCCGGCGTAGACGAACATCAGTCCGCGCAGCTTCCCGGGGCTTTGCAGCAGGTTGAGAAAGTCCGTTTCACCAATCAGCAGGAGGTAGAGGCGGTTCAGGGCATTGAACAGAATGTGGTTGTTAGGCACGTGATAGTCCGTCAGTACAGCCGCAAAGGATTCACAGGCAAAGTACCGGAGGGTGTAGAGCTCGTCGTTCCAGAAGTCCAGGGCTACGTAGCGCCACTGCAATACAATGTAGAGCAGCAACAGCAGCACAAAAATTCCCGTGGGGGTCCCCTTCTTCAGCATGTGGCGTACTTAATTGAAGCTGCAAATTAATAACTTCCCGGCAGACCGAAAGAGCGGGTCGGAAAACAGAAAACCGGAGCCCTGCCTTTCGGCAAAACTCCGGTCTCGTAACCTAAAACATTTGTGCAATTAATATTAGTCCTTATTCGGCTGCGGCGTCATGCGCAGGTACGGCTTGATTTCCTTGAAGCCTTTCGGGAATTTCTCCTTCGCATCCTCGCTGGAAATCGATGGGGAAATGACCACGTCCTGCCCTGCTTCCCAATCTACCGGCGTAGCTACGCTGTAGTTATCGGTCAGTTGCAGGGAGTCGATCACGCGCAGAATTTCGTGGAAGTTCCGGCCCGTGGATGGCGGGTAAGTCAGCGTCAGGCGGATCTTTTTATTGGGGTCGATCACAAAGACCGAACGTACGGTGAACTTCTGATCAGCTTCCGGGTGGATCATATCGTAAGCCACCGCTACTTTTTTATCGGAGTCCGCAATGATCGGGAAGTTCATCTTGACATGCTGCGTTTCCTCGATATCGCTGAGCCACTTCATATGATCTTCGATCGGGTCAACGCTCAGTGCGATAACTTTGCAATTGCGCTTTGCAAACTCCTCTTTGAGCGCAGCGGTGCGGCCCAGCTCTGTGGTGCACACGGGGGTGAAATCAGCGGGGTGAGAATAGAGTACCGCCCAGCTGTCACCGAGCCATTTGTGAAAATCAATTTCACCTTCAGTGGTTTGCGCTTTAAAGTTTGGTGCTTCTTCTCCTAATCTGAGTGACATAGGTTGTATCGTTTTTGGTGGTTAAGTTACGTTTGCAAAATAAAGTAAAAGCGGAGTTCATTTCAGTGATGCCGGTCACGGCCGGGTCATAATCTTTCCGTTCCCGGGAGGGCATCCACCGGGCGGAAGCCAAAGCCATTTTTGGGCTGCTCCCGAAGCCGGTATTTCCGCTTCTTATCAATAGCAACGGTTCCCTCCAGGAAGGGTTGAGCCAGGCGGCTGATTTCGGCAAATTCAATCAGAAAACCATCGTGGCCGTAGGTACTGTCGATGAGCTCAAGCTGAGCCTGTGGAATGTGCATGGCCAGCGTTGCCTGCTCTTCGACCGGGAACAACACGTCGGAGTGGATGCCAATAACCAGCGCTTTGGCTTTGATGCGCTCCAGTGCCTGCCCGATACCGCCCCGTCCGCGCCCCAGGTTGTGGCTGTCCATCGCCCGGCTGAGGGTCAGGTAAGACAGCACATCAAAGCGGTCCACCAGTTTCTGTCCCTGATAGCGTTGGTAGGAAGCGGCTTTGAAACCGTTACGGACCTCATCGCTGTCTTCTTCCTGAGAGTTCTGATAGGTCCGGTAATTGCGGTAGGAAAGCATGGCTACGGCACGGGCGGCCGCCAAACCAGCAGCACCGGCATTTTCCGCATCGGTGTAGAGCGTAGGGTCGGCTTCAATGGCCATGCGTTGGGCCTCATTGAAGGCGATGCCCCAGGGAGAATGCTTTGCATTGGTTGCCAGCACGCAGATGCTCCGGAATAAACCGGGGTCGGTGACGGCCCATTCCAGCAGCTGCTGCCCGCCCATGGAGCCACCTATGCCAAACTGAATGCGGTGGATGCCCAGGTGTTTTTGCAAATGCTGATGGGCTTTGACCATATCCCGCACGGTGAGATGCGGGAATTCTTTGCCATAAGGCGCGCCGGTTGCCGGGTTGATGCTGCGGGCATTGGTAGAGCCATAGCAGGAGCCCAGCATATTGGCACACACAATGAAGTAGCGGTCGGGGTCGAGCAGCTTGCCTGAGCCAAACAGGCCCGGCCACCATTCTTCTACAGCCGCATTTGCCGTCAGGGCGTGGAAGACCCAAATGACGTTGTCCTTTTTTTCCGAAAGCGTGCCGTAGGTTTTATAGCCGATTTGGACGCCTTCGAGTTGGGCGCCGTTTTCCAGTTCCAGTGGTTTCGCGATGGTCAGGTATTTCAAGGTCGTGTTGTTTTGCGTCAAGAAAAAAGAGGCGGGGGCACATAGCCCCCGTTGTGATTTAGGCCAGTACCGGGTCGCCCGCTTCGATTTTGGCGAAAGCCTGCTCAAAATCGCTCCGGATATCGTCAATGTGCTCAATGCCCACTGAAACGCGCAGCAGATTGGGCAGTACGCCCGCCGCCAGTTGCGCTTCCTCGCTTAGCTGTTGGTGCGTCGTGGCGGATGGCTGAATGATGAGGGTCTTGGCGTCACCCACATTAGCCAGGTGGCTGACCAACTGCAGGCTGTCCACAAACTTGGTGGCATTCTCCTTGCTGCCTTTGATGGTAAAGGACAGGACACCGCCGAAGCCGTGGCGCAGGTATTTTTTCGCATGAGCGTAAGTAGGGCTGCTCTCCAGGCCAGCGTAGTTGACATGGTCTACCTTGGGGTGTTGCTCCAGCCATTTCGCGAGCTCCAGGGCATTGTCTACCGTACGCTGTACACGCAGGCTCAGCGTTTCCAGGCCTTGCAGCAACAGGAAAGCATTGAACGGGCTCAAGGCCGGGCCATAGTCGCGCAGCCCTTCCACCCGTGCCCGGATAGCGAAGGCGATATTGCCGAATGGCCCTTCCGCACCGAAGACGTCCCCAAAGACCAGCCCATGGTAGCCTTCGCTCGGCTCAGAAAACTGTGGGTACTTGCCGTTGCTCCAGTTGTAGTTGCCGCCGTCCACGATCACCCCGCCGATACTTGTGCCGTGCCCGCCAATCCATTTGGTCGCTGACTGCACTACGATGTTCGCGCCGTGGTCAAGTGGGCGGAACAGGTAGCCGCAGGCACCAAAGGTGTTGTCCACCACGAGTGGGATGTCATACTTCTTCGCAACCGCAGCGATGCCTTCAAAGTCGGGCACATTGAAGCTGGGGTTGCCAATCGCCTCCACGTACAGGGCCTTGGTATTTTCATCAATCAGCTTCTCATAAGCTTCCGGTGACTCATCTGCCACAAAGCGAGCCTCAATGCCCAGGCGCTTGAAGTTGACCTTGAACTGATTGTAGGTGCCGCCGTAGAGGTTGGCGCTGCTGACCAGGTTGTCGCCGGCTTCCAGGATATTGGACAACGCAATGAACTGAGCCGCCTGCCCGGAGGCTACCGCTACTGCCGCCACGCCACCCTCGAGCGCCGCTATGCGCTTCTCCAGCACATCCACCGTAGGGTTCATGATGCGGGAATAGATATTGCCGAACTCCTTGAGGGCAAACAAATTGGCCCCATGCTCGGAGTCTTTAAAGGTGTAGGAGGTCGTCTGATAAATCGGTACTGCACGCGAACGGGTGGTACCTTCTACTTCTTCCTGCCCAGCGTGAAGCTGAAGCGTTTCATAACGATAGTCTGACATGGCTAATGCAAATTTTATAGAGTAATGGTAATGCTTGAATACAAACAGATAAAGCCAGCCCGGACTGCCCGGAAGGCAGCACAGCAAAGGCGGTTCATCCTGTACAGGGCGGCAGGATCAACAACAACACATACAACAGCGCATCACGGGGTGCACAGGTGTAAGGTTCGGTACAGTAGCAGGTAGTAATGTGGAAATGTGAAATGAAGACATTGGATACTCTGATTTTATTTTTCCAATCGCTGCCAGGGGCAACATTTTTTGGCGGGAATTGGCACCTTTCACTTTC
>JANSXW010000050.1 GCA_024742755.1 bacterium
CATTTGCAAATGCGGGGCTAATTTACGTATCTTCCGAGCAGTAACAAAATCGCATGGCATGCAGGAAAAGGAAGCCCCGGCGGCACTGTCTTCCATCGTTGGCCAGGCCCGGCAGTTTGTGCTGCGGCTGTACAGCCAAAAGCAGGATGCCCGGCTATTGTTCCACAACTATAGCCTGGGGGCTGCTCTGTCTGAGGCAGTAGTGGAAATCGGTCAGGCCGAAAGTGCTTCGCCGGCAGTCATTGAATCTGCGGTGCTGGCCGCCTGGTTTTTGCCCACCGGCTGGTTGTTCGATGCAAATGCACCAGCGAACTACAGCCCCAAGGTAGCCCAGCAGTTTTTTCAAAAAGCAGGCACGGCTCCCGAGGTGCAGCAATCGGTTGTAATGGCCATTCAGCAGGTGCTGGGGCGGACCCTCCCAACCACAACCACGGGCAGGCTGCTGAGCGATGCTTATGCCGCCGTCGTCTACCTGAGCGAAGGCGAGGACCGCCTTATCGCGCTGCGCATTGAGCAGGAAATGCTTTCCGGGCAGAACCACACCAAAACCACCTGGGCGAGAGAAGTCCTGGAGCACCTCCTTCGTGTCAGGTGGCATACCCACCACGGGCAGGCCTACCTGCAGCCTCTTTTGGCGAAAGCCATACACGCACAGCGGTCAGAGGTGGAAAAACGTACGGAGAAGGAAGAGGTACAGGAGGGGCGCTTCACCAACCTGGAGAAAAAAGACCCGGTGCGCGGCGCCCAGACTTTTTTCCGCACCAACTACCGCAACCACATCAATCTCAGTGCCATCGCCGACAACAAAGCCAACATTATGATCAGCGTGAATGCCATCCTGGTATCGGTGCTGATTACCTTTTTGTCTTACCGGAATATTGGGGAAAATTCTCCTCAAATCCTGCTGCCGGTAGTGGTCTTCCTGGTTACGGGCATGTCTTCCCTGATTTTCGCGGTGCTTTCTGCCCGCCCCAAAGTGACCCGGCTGAACCCCCAGCAGGCCGGCCCGCAGACGGCCAAGCAAAACCTGGTCTTCTTTGGCAACTTCGTACAGCTCAACCTCGAGGATTACGAAACGGCTATGGATGAGCTCTTCCAGGATGGGGAATTACTCTATGGGAATATGGTGCGCGACCTTTACTTCCTGGGCAAGGTGCTGGACAAAAAGTACCGGTACCTCTCGATTTCTTATACCGTGTTTATGGTGGGGTTTGTGACTACGGTAGTCAGCTTTTTGGTCATGCTCCTGGTTTGATGCCAGACACTTTAAAGTTTAAACTTTATCTTTATGGTCTTAACTCGGTGCAAACAGGTAATAATTCCGGTCATTTAGCGCACAAACAGATCAGTCAGATGGATAAATTCGCGGTAGGAAAAAGGATAGGGGTACTCATTTTTTGCACCCTGTTTTGCTGGGGAGCAGCTTGTGCCCAGCGCACGATTGAGGTGAGGGGGACTGTTTTTGAGAAAGCCACGAACCAGCCCATTGAGTTTGCTACTGTGATGCTTCAGGACAAACAAAGCAAAGCCGCACTGAGCGGTGCCACTACAGCAGCTGATGGTACCTTCCTGCTATCGGCAGCGGCCACCGGCTTTACCGTGAAGGTCAGCTTTATTGGCTACGCGGCCCAGGAGTTTACCGATTTTACCCCTCAGAACGGGCAGGTCGACCTGGGCAATATCTACCTTTCTGCCGAAGGGCAAACCCTGAATGAGGTACTGGTGCGTGCCGAACGCTCCCAAACAGAATTCAAGCTCGACAAGCGCGTGTTTAATGTCGGCAAAGACCTTAGCAGTACAGGGGCGAGTGCGCTGGAAGTACTGAATAACGTGCCCTCCGTGAATGTCAGCATAGAAGGGGAGGTCAGTCTCCGGGGCAGTGCCGGAGTGCAGATTCTTATCAATGGCAAACCTTCCGTGCTGGCCAGCGAGCAGGGCAATGCCCTGGGTACGATTACCGCCGAGATGATCGAAAGCATAGAGGTCATCACCAATCCTTCTGCCAAATACGAAGCAGAAGGTACAGCGGGCATCATCAACATCATCCTTAAAAAAGAGGAGCGCGAGGGGCTCAACGGCTCCCTGACGGTCAATACAGGTACGCCGCACAACCACAGCGTGGGGCTGAGCCTCAACCGCCGCACGGAGAAATTTAACCTGTTTAGTCAGTTGGGCGTGGGCTACCGGGAGCTGCCGCAGGACCGGGAGGTCATTAACCGCGACCTCGTGAGCGGCACAGAGGTGCAGAGCGAGGGGCGGGAGTACCGCAATGAGCAGTTTTACAATATCATCCTTGGGACAGACTATCACATCAACGACTTGAATGTGATTACCCTGTCTGGTAATTTTGCCTACGAAATTGAAGACCAGCCTTCCCGTACCGATTTCCGGTTCTTTGATGAAAACGGCTTATTGGCCAATGAATGGTACCGGGAGGAAGTGACTGAAGCGACTAATCCAAAGTGGAACTACGAGCTGCAGTACAAGAAAGACTTTGAAGACAGCAAGGACCATGTGCTGCTCTTCAGCGCCATGGGCAATTTCTTTGGCAAGGACCAATCCTCTGAATTTACCAATACCTCTCTGCTGGATGGGGAAACCTTTGGCGATCAGCTTACCCGAACCAATTTTCAGGAAGCCGAGTACACTTTCAAACTGGACTACACCAAGCCCTTTTCCGATAAGCTGACCCTGGAAACCGGTGCCATGTATGTGGTTAATGATGTCAGCAACGACTTTGCCGTGAGTGATCTGGAGGGCGGCGACTTTGTGGTGGATTCCAGCCTTACGAACATCTTCGAGTACAGTCAGGATGTACTGGGCGTATACACCACCGGGGCCTACGAAGGCGAACAGTGGGGGATCAAATTGGGCATGCGCGTGGAGCATACCGACCTGAAAACGCTGCTGGCCACCACCGGCGAGTCCAACAATCAGAATTTTGCCAACCTTTTCCCTTCCCTGCACACCTCTTACAAGCTCAGTGACCGGGTGTCCGTTCAGGCGGGGTACTCCCGGCGTATTTACCGGCCAAGGCTGTGGGACCTCAACCCCTTTTTCAACATCCGCAACAACTTCAGTGTCCGTACCGGCAATCCTAACCTGCTGCCCGAGTTCACCGACTCCTACGAAGTGTCGAGCATTTACCTGCTGGGCCCTCTGTCCATGAACTTCAGCGTGTATTACAGGTACACGACGGCGGTGGTCGAGCGCATCTCCGTCTTTGAGAACAACGTCAACATCACCATGCCCATGAATATCGGTACCAACCGCACCACCGGGCTGGAATTCAATGCCAAGTACAGCCCCACAACCTGGCTGACGCTCAATGGCGACTTCAATTACAACTACTTCAACCGGCAGGGCGAACTGGAAGCCACTTCCTTCGACTTTACGGGCGATCAGTGGGCAGGCAAGCTCACGGCCAAGCTGAAACTGCCGGCGCAGATTGATTTTGAAGCGACCGGGCACTACGAGTCAAGGGTGCAGACCGTGCAAAGCCTCGTTTCCGAAAACTATTTCCTGGACCTGGGGCTGCGCAAAAAACTGATGAAAGGCCGGGGCGTGATCAACCTGAGCGTGCGGGACGTTTTTGCCTCCCGCATACGCGAAAGCGTGGTGCAGCAGCCTACCTTCTACCTGTACAGCTTTGGGCAGCGCGGGCGGTTCATCACTCTGGGCTTCAGCTACGGCTTTGGCAAAGGGGAGGCCATGGAGTTCTCGGGACAGAAGCGGTTTTAACGATTCAGTTGCCTGTTTAAATTACAGAACTGAGCTATTGCTAGACTCTTTCCCGAAATCTTTCTATTTTGAAAAGCCTCAACGGAAAATGATTCATGGCTCAGTTACCACGTACTCAGAAAGAACGCCTTGCATACGATGCTACAATGGTTTGGGAAGCAGATTGGGATACCTTTCTTGATTTGCTCGAAGCGGATCCTTACCCAATGCAATACGACAAAGGACAAATTTATTCCTTCCTGGCCTATGCTACCTTAAAACATGAAGAGCTCATTCCTTTAATAATTAGCGCTCTCTTTCCATTGTTGGAGCGCAAAAACTATCGAATTTTTGGAAGCAATTTGCCGCTCTCAATACCTGGACCAGAAAAAATATATTTTAATGCCGACTGTACCGTTGTGAAAGGGCCTTCAGAGCACATGCCACTAAGAGGTGAAATGAAAGCCATCACCAATCCGGTAATGCTGGTGGAGGTACTGTCCGAAAGTACCTATGATTTTGACCTTGGGCAAAAATTCCAGCGCTATAAAACCATACCCTCTCTACAGCAGGTGCTTTATGTTGACAGCCAAACGCCATCTGTGATCAGCTATCGCCGGAAGGATCAGGAGGGCACCTGGCTGATCGAGGAATTTACCGGACAGGAAGGAGAAGTGCCGGTGTTGGAAGAAGGGGCCTTTAGTTTGAAGGCGCTTTACGGACCGCTGGAGTTCTAAAACCTCACAATATACCGAACATCCAGGATGCTGGCCTGTCTCAATTAGCAGGGCTCAACCGATTGCCACAACAGTTAGCGGTTATAAAAAAAGCATACTGATGTCACACCAACACCATCATTCCGGCCGGAACCTCAAGCTCGCCTTTTGGCTCAACCTGTCTTTCACAATTTTCGAATTTATAGGAGGGCTTTATGTCAATAGCGTAGCCATTATTTCAGATGCTATCCACGACCTGGGAGACAGCTTTTCGCTGGGGCTTTCGTGGTACCTTGACCGTAAGTCGAAGCAGGGCGCGAACAGCACTTTCTCTTTCGGGTATGCCCGGTTTTCACTGCTTGGCGCGCTGATCAACTCTCTGGTGCTCATTGCGGGGTCCGTATTTGTCATCCGGGAAGCAGTGGACCGGTTGTTTGAGCCCGAAATATCTGACGCTACGGGTATGCTCATCTTTGCCCTGATCGGTGTGGCGGTCAATGGCTACGCCGCCTGGAAACTCAGCAGTGGGCAATCGATGAATGAGCGCGTGGTATCCTGGCACTTACTGGAAGATGTGCTGGGCTGGGTAGCTGTTTTGATCGTCGCCATTATCCTGCAGTTTTATCAAACGCCCTATCTGGACCCGGCTTTGTCATTATTCATTACCGCCTATATTCTTTGGAATGTCATCCGCCGCCTGCGTGAAACCCTGATGTTGTTCCTGCAGGGTGCACCAAAGCAAGTGAATGTAAAAGCCCTGGAAGACGAACTGCTGGCGGTGCCGAATGTAGACGCCCTCCATCATACCCATATCTGGTCACTGGATGGGGAGCAGCATGTATTTACCACGCACGTCAAACTCAAGGAAATCCAAGGGCTAGGCACGCTGCTCCGTATCAAGCAGCAGATGAAAGCGGCTTTGAAACCCTACAGCTTCGCACACTACACCATTGAAGTGGAGCTTAGTGCGGAGGATTGCGGGTTGGTAGAGCAATAGGATGACTTCCCGAAGGGGGGGCAAAGGGGAGTTGAAAAGTTTGACTTTTTGCACAAATTTAATGCAAAAAGTCAAACTTTATGTATAAGAGGGTGCTGTACAAAGCATTGGAAGACCATCTGGACCGCAAACTTATTACGGTGGTCACTGGCATGCGTCGGGTAGGCAAAACCACAGCTGTAAAGTACCTTTTAGAAAAAGCTTTCGAAGTCAAGGAAACGCCTACGCCTTATGACTACCAAACACTGGAAAAGCGTGCCCGGCAGTTGGAATTGCCCGATTGCGCTCTCATTGGCCGCTACCCGCCGCAAGGCGGGTTTACAGACTTCATCTGGGGCGGAGTGGTTGGTTAAACGGTAATGCCGCCTTTTTTACTATCCCCGCACAAACAGCCACCGCACACTCCGGTACAACCCAATCCCGATGTACCCCAGTATCCCGGGCTTTTGCCGCTCCCGAAGGTAGATCGTGATTGTGGCGTAAGCGTCCAGATGATCAATGCGGTTCATCTTGCCTTTGAGCAGGTCGATGGTTTCATTAAGGCGTTCCAGTTCTTTTTCCACTTTGAGGATTTCATCCACGGTAGTGGCTTTGTCAAGGAGATCGAGGTAGCGGCCCCGTGCCTGTTGGGCATTCTCCAGCCGGATTTGGTAATCGAGGTAAGCTTCGGTGACGTCCTGCCCGCGTATGCTTTTGCGATCGAGGCGGCCAAGCTGGCTGATGTCCTCAATGGCGGCATCAAGCGACGGGCTTTCCACCCGGATGACGGACCGGTCGGTGCCGATTTCATTCACATACCCACCGTAGCGTTTGGCGATCGCCTGAATGTACGGACTGGTGCTGTCGGGCATTTCAACGGTCAGCGTCAGGTCGGCATCGTAAAGGATTTTCCGGACCTCTTGCTGCTGAGGGCGGGCTGTCATGGATTCGCTCATCACGTACTCCATCTTCTGAGACCCACAAGCGGTGCTCAGGGCAAGCATAAGAACGAGGGTGTGGCGCAAATAGGGCATAAAGCAGTGGTTTGGTCTGCTCTTTAACGCAAAACCGGAGTGCTGTTGTACAGGACACACTATATCTCCTTGTTTCTTTAACACCCCATTGCACCTCCACCGGAATCAAACGCTCCTGTTCCCTAAATATGCAACGGTTGTTTGTGCCCGGTGGAGGGATGGCTTTCAAGGATGCCGTTAATGTTAGTTCACAGGAACGAGCAAGCCCAGGCCCAAACCAAGCCCGCGGTTGCGTATAGCTGGAAACTCATCATCGTCTAAATCACCCCATGTGGTCAAGCCAAGAAGATAACGTACATCTGCAAAGATGGTGGCCGCCCCTACATCAAAGCTTAGACCTGTGCCAAATAACATACTAAATTCAAGGCGATTGAATTCGCCTTCTTCATCTTCGCTGAAATCTATATCCGCTTCAATTCTCTGTCCAAGTATGTCTGATTCTAATTTTCCATTAAGTGCGTACCCAATGGAAGGCCCTGCGTTAATTAAAACTTTTATGGACTCATTGCCGAGTGCCAATTTTGCTAGTATGGGCAGCTCCAGGTAGTTTAAGAGTACATCTTGCTCAATACTTTGTCCAAGTATCTGTTGATCTATACGGTACCCCTTTTGCATATAATGGATTTCTGGTTGGATACTAAAGGACTCTGATACGCCGAAGTTGAGCAATAGCCCGAAATCAAGGCCCATGCGATTATCGGTCTCAATATCCGGCTCGTCCTCAAAGGATACATTTGCCAGGTTTATCCCGCCTCGGATACCAACTGATAAAGATTGTGCATGAAGGCTGGTCAAACCAGTAAAAAAGGCGAGTAAAATCATCAGGTTTTTAAAGGAGTTGGTCATTATGTTAGATTTTAATGAGAGAATATGTTCTGGCAGACTCTTGCATATTCCTTCACTTGAATCTTTTGGCGCGTTCATGCAAGAACTGGCACAACAATGTAATTGAATTTCTTCAATATTTTGATACGTAGATACTACTTTAACACAACGCTCCCCAAAGTACCTCAACCGGATGTAAAGCTTCCCGCTTAGTCCCGTCTTTAATTTGGTGGCGGCAGCTTGTGCCCGGCGCTGCGATGATATGCTCTGTAGAGGCCTCCCGCACTGCCGGAAAAAGCACCTGCTCTCCAACCGTCATGCTTAGCTCGTAGTGCTCCTTTTCGTACCCAAAGGAGCCGGCCATGCCGCAACAGCCGGAAGGGATGGTCTCCACGGTATAGTTGCGGGGCAGGTTGAGGATGAAAGCGGAGGGCTCAATGCCAGCCAGCGCTTTTTGGTGGCAATGCCCGTGGAGCAGTACCTGCCGGGGTTCCGTAGTGAAGGCGCTATCGCTTAAACGGCTGGCTTCCACTTCCCGCATCAGGAATTCTTCTACCATCAGGGCATTTTCGCCCAGCGTCTTCGCGGCCTCCTGCAGGTCTTTGCTGACCAGCTTTGGGTATTCATCCCGGAAGCTGAGAATGGCCGAAGGCTCAATACCGATCAGCGGGGTCTTAGCGCTGACCAAGTCCTTGAAGGCGCTGACGTTTTCCAGGGCCAGCTTCCGCGCCTCTTCCAGCAGCCCCTTCGACATGTGCGCCCGGCCGCTTTCGCCATGGTCCACACACCGGACTTCGTAGCCCAGCCGGCTGAGCAGCTCCACGGCTTTGATGCCAATTGAGGTGTCGTTGTAGTTGGTGAATTCGTCGATAAAAAGGTAAACGGCACCGAGCGGCTGCCCCTGCGGCTTCAGTTTGTCCGCGTGTTTGCGGACCCAACGGCGCAGGGAAATGTTGTGAACGGTGGGCAGGCTCCGGCCAGGGGCTACACCGAGGACGCTTTTCGCCAAACCGCTTAGCACCGGATTGGTCAGCGCAAAGTTGCTCAGCGCCGGCACACGGATGGCAAGGCTGTTGATGCGGCCAATATTGGCAAAGGCCCGGGAGCGCAGGGGCACCCCGTTCGCCTTTTGGTATTGGTAGAGAAACTCTGACTTCAGGGTCGTCATATCTACATTGGAGGGGCACTCTGCCGTACAGCCTTTGCAAGCCAGGCAGAGATCCATCGCCTGGTAGATTTCCGGATGGTCGAAGGGGTTCTCATGCACGTTCATGGTGAGGAACTCCCGCAGGATATTGGCCCGGCCGCGGGTGGTGTCTTTCTCATCGCGGGTAGCCCGGTAGCTGGGGCACATCGTGCCACCGGAGAAGTTCAGCTTGCGGCAATCGCCGGAGCCGTTGCAGCGCTCTGCTGCCCGCAGTATACCACCGGCTTCTGAGAAATCGTACACGGTGTCATGCACTGGCGTAGGCTGTTCTGCTTCGTAGCGCAGGCTGCTCTTCATAGGCGGGGCATCCACGATTTTACCGGGGTTGAAAATGCCCTTCGGGTCCCAGGTTTGCTTGATCTGACGCAGGTACTCGTAGTTGTACTCGCCAATCATAAGCGGGATGAACTCGGCGCGGACCCGGCCATCGCCATGCTCACCGCTGAGAGAGCCCTTGTATTTTTTGACCAGTTCGGCCACCGCCTTGGTGATCTCGTAGAAGAGGCGTTGCCCTTCTGCCTTTTTCAGGTCGAGAATGGGGCGGAGGTGGAGCTCGCCGGCACCGGCATGGGCGTAGTAGACCGCCTGCTGCCCAAAGTTGGCCATCAGCTGGTCGAACTCTTTAATGTAAGCGGGCAGGTCCTTGATGTCTACCGCCGTGTCCTCAATGCAGGCCACAGGCTTGGCATCCCCGGGGATGTTAGCCAAAAGCCCGAGCCCTGCTTTGCGCAAATCCCAGGCCTGTTTGGTTTTGGGCGCCTCCACGATGGGATAAGCGTAGCCCAGGCCGGTTTCCTGAAGTGCTGCAATCATTGCCTTGCCCTGGTCGCGGGCTTCCTCAAAAGTATCGCCCCGGAATTCCACCATCAGGATGCCTGCCGGATCACCTTCCACGAAGAAGCGGTTTTTCTTTTGCTCAATATTTTGCTTGGTCAGATCGAGGATGATCTTGTCCATCAGCTCACAGGCCGAAGGCTGGAAAGACATCGCTACGAGGACGGCCTCCAGGGATTCCGGAATGCTGTTGAAGTGGGCGCAAACCACGACTTCTTTGGGCTTGGGCAGCGGGTCCACATGTATTTTAATGGCGGTCGTGAACGCCAGGGTGCCTTCAGAGCCACACAGCAATTCGCAAAAGTTGAAGGGCCGCCCGGCTTCGTCAAAGGGCTGCTGTTCGATGAGCAGGTCTACGGCATAGCCGGTATTGCGGCGCTCGATGCTTGCCTTGGGAAAGGCTTCCCGGATAGCCGCCTGCCGTTCAGGGACGGAAAGGGTCTGATTCAGGTGGCGGTAGAGGTTGCCCTCCAGGCCCTCTGTGTCTAGTTTTTGGCGAAAGCCTGCCTCGTCCAGCTCATGGAATACAGCTGTGCTGCCATCGCTGAGCACCACTTCGAGTTCCTGCACATGATCGCGGGTGGAGCCGTAGACAATGGAAGTGGTACCGCAGCTGTTATTGCCCACCATGCCCCCGATCATCGCCCGGTTGGCGGTAGAGGTGTTGGGGCCAAAGAAGAAGCCATATTCCTTCAGTACGTGGTTGAGCTCATCGCGGATAACGCCCGGCTCCACGCGGACCCAGCCTTCCTCAGCGTTGATTTCCAGAATGCGGTTCATGTACTTGGACACATCCACTACGATGCCGTCGCCCACGCACTGTCCGGCCAAAGAGGTGCCTGCCGCTCTTGGGATGAGGGAGGTGCCGTTCTCATTGGCAAAAGCGACAAGTTTGCGGATGTCCTCAGCGTGCATAGGCAATGCGACAGCCAGGGGGAGTTCCCGGTACACCGAGGCATCCGTTGCATAGAGGTGCCGCATCATCTTATCGTAGTACAATTCGCCATCGAGTTGGGCTTGCAGTTGCTGCAGTTGCGCATTCATAGTCTGAACCAGTTTGTGTAGACAACAGCAGTGCACCCAAGATGGATAGCACTGCTTTGTCAGATTCGGGTTGAAATTAGCAACTTTTTCCGAAGCCCAACCAGACCGGTTACCAAATACCGGGTATTAACCGGCTGGATTGTTGCTGGTACGCCCGGTAGCGCTGCCCAAACTTGCTGACCAGTGCCGTTTCCTCAGCCGTGATCCGCACATAGTAGGCATACAGCATACAGGCGGCAGCGATCAGCAGCCCAAACCAGGACTCCAGTACGATAGCGCCTCCTACGGCAGTCAGCAAGGCTCCCGTGTAGCTCGGATGGCGGATGTAGCGGAAGGGGCCATGCTGGATTAGTTGGTGTTCTTCCTGGATTTGTACGGTAGCGGTGAAAAAGCGCCCCAGGGTTTGTATCGCCCAAATGCGCAGCCCGGTACCCGCTATGACGATGACCCCTCCCACGGCTATCCAGTGCAGGTGCGCGCGGCCCGGGTGAAAATAGCCCCACTCAATGACTGGAACAGCGATCGCCAACACAGAGAGCACGAGGATAAATAGGACGCTGTTGTTATCGGCAGTGCGGTCGCGTTCGGCCTCTTCTACTTCAAAGCCTGGTTGAGTGAGGAAGACGGTGACGGCGGCGAGCATTAGGAATAAAATTCTGTAGTCCAGCAGCAATGACGGGCGCATAGCCAGTGGTAGCATGTAAGCTAAAAGCAAGAAAAGGGCGGTGTTTTTGATCTTTCCCATGATGGTTGATATTTAAAGGTTTAAGCAACAAGACGTTTTTTAGGGGCAGGCATAGGCGCACTCCAGGCTTTCGACTCAGGGTGCAAGAGCAGCCTGCCGTGCTGCTGCTGAGCCAGTCCCATTTCCTGAATTTTGGATTGGAGTGCCGGCCGGATGTCCGGGATTTGCATGCTGAGGATGCTGGCTGCCAGGCCATTGTAGTCATTCTGGTTGCCATCCACAATTTGCTTAAAGCCATACCTTCTGTAGAGGGCAGCGTGGCGGGGATGGCAGGCGAGCATGATGCCGCTGTAGCGGTGGTGGTACAGCATACGGGCAATGGCAGCTTCCACGAAAAACTTAGTATAGCCGCCCGAACGGGCCTCCGGAGCAAACACAAAACGGCTGGCCTCTACGATTCCGTTGCGTTCCGGCCGTAGCCGGTTCATGTGCTCGCTGATGGTTGCTTTCTCCGGGCAATTGCTAAGCAGCGGTAGCCCGGGGCCTTCTTCGGGGAGAGGGCACGCTATACCATAATGATTGGCAATGGCTTCTATGTGGTCTGAGAACGGTCCTGCATGTTCTTGTACCAGCCTAAGGTAGCCGATAGAGTGAGTGCCAAAATGGCCTTCCTGAAAGAGCCCGATGTGGTGGGCGTAATGATCATAAACATCCAGCTCGAAACCGTGTTGATTATCGGTGACGAGGCTGGCGCACTGACTTTCCAGATAGCCCTGATAACGTAACCGGAATAAAGATTCCAGTTCTTTAGCGTTACGTGCAGGCCGGAAGGCCAGTCGTTGGGGGGTAATACTCATGGCTAAGAATTTTTTAAAATTCAAAAAAGAGTAAGTAAGCTGCAGAACTCTTAACCATGTGTTGAGCAGTGATTAGCTGCTCAATAGCCTTGATTTGTGTTGTACTCGTTTGGGAAGCAGGAGCGTGGATGCGCTATTCTGGAAAACGCAATTGATATTGCGGTAAAATGTAACGAAAACTAGCAGGGCTTAACTTGCCCGCTGCCATTTATATAAAAAATAATTGGTAAAATTAGCCACAATTTGGCCAAAAAGTCAAAAAAAACGAGTGAATTATTCGTTTTTTATACAAAATTAAAAGGCTGGTTTGTGACATTAATTTAGACAACAGCAATTATGGAGATAAGATTCGTGCCGAGAGCAGAAATTGATAAAGTGAAGTGGAACAGTTGCGTACATTATGCCACCAATGGGAACATTTTTGGCTACATGTGGTACCTGGACCATATTGCGAAAGACTGGGATGCTTTGGTGGAAGGCGACTACGAATCGGTTTTTCCACTGGTCTGGCGGCTTGGGCGGTTTTCTGGTCAGGAGTTGCATCAGCCGGCTTTAATTCGGGAGCTGGGCATTTACTCCATTCATGTTTTATCCAAACCCAGGATAGAGCGTTTTTTGAACGCGATACCGGAGCGGTACAAGCATATTTCCGTACACTTGAATGAGCAAAACCCTGTGCCGGAGGACAGCGCGTTTGAGGTCGCTGAACAGACGAATTACCAGCTGTTTTTGGATAAAGCTTACGAAGAGATTGCAGATGGCTACAGCCGTTCCCTCATGGAGCGGCTACAGCTTGCGGAAGATGCCGGGCTGGTGCTGACTTCGAGTATGAAGCCGGAGCAAATTGCAGCGTTTTATAAAGAACACCGGCCCAGAAAACAACAATCGGACGAGGCTTTTCATGGTATGCAGCGCGTGATGTACAATGCTTTGCACCGGGGATGGGGTTTTGCCTCTACTGTTTTGGACACAGAAGCCAATCCGTTAGCCGTCAACTTCTTCCTCTACAGCCATGGCAAGGTGGTCAGCTTTGTACCGGTAGTGTCGCCAAAAGGCAAAGAGGCAGGAGCGCTGGAACATCTGTTCAACGGGCTAATCCGTCAGCACGCCGGGCGGCCGGTAATCCTGGATTTTAACGTCAGCGGCGATGATCAGATGGCGATAGATTTTGGGGCCCGGAAGAACCCGTTTTACAAAATCCGGCGAAATAAACGGAAGTTTATCTGGTTTTGAAAAAAGGAAGCAGGCAGGCCTGCTTCCGGAAGCTGTGCATATTTTCTCCGATAGGAGAGCAAATTAGGCGAACGTGGGCAACTAAATAGCTTCAGATCATGTAGAAAAAATGTAAGCTTGCCCGTAATTTGGTTTTTCTTAATCCTTTTCGCATTTCCTTCGTTTACCAATAGTCATGTGAAAGTGGCGGGCTAAACACAGTTTTCATTGAGTAAGGTAATCCGAACGGCTATCATTGATGATCAGGAGTTGCTGCTGCAGCAAATGAAAATGCTGTTGGAGCTGTCTACCCACCGCATCCGGTGTACACTGGTTGCAACCTCGGTGGAAAGCTTCTTTGACCAGTTGCTGGAACAACAGCTCGTACTTGACATCATCCTGCTGGACTTGGACCTGCGCGGGCAGCAAAGTATTGCCCACCTGCCTAAAATCAAGCGACTGGCCAAAAATGCCAGGGTCATTATGGTGACCGGTCATGACAATCCGGTGCTGTTAGCCAAAGCCATAGAGTCCGGAGCCGATGGCTACTTTGTGAAGCGGACAGACCCGCAGCCGGACCTGGCAGAGGTCGTAAAGCTTACCTACGAAGGGGGCGCCTTCCTGGAGCCCAGCATTTCTGCCAACCTGCTGAAGGCCTTTCAAAACCGGAAATTGCCACATCACCAGATTAATATTGGCGAGTTGTCCAAAAAGCTGAACATTATCCTGGCTAAGCGGGAGATCGAAGTGTTGGACGGCTTGCTGGAAGAAAAGAGCTATCAGGAAATCGCTGATGATAATCACATCTCTATTAACACTGTCCGGCACTACGTTAAAGGGCTCTATCAGAAGGTCGGGGTGAGCAGCCGTCGGGAACTCATCGAGAAAGTGGTTAATTCCTAGCGCTTCTCTTCGTACAGCGGGAGGGCTACAATGACCGTGGTCCCCTGCCCTGCTTCGCTTTCGAAGGCAAGTTCGCCTGACTGCAGCCCAATGAGCTCTTTGGTGATATTCAGCCCCAGTCCAGTGCCGACCTCCCCGGATGTGCCCACCCGGCTTTCCTGTAGCATACTCGAAAATACCCGGTTGATGGTTTCCTGGTCCATGCCTATGCCTGTGTCTTTGACCTTGATGTACGCATGATGGCCCTGTACGAAGCAGTTCACCCGGACACAGCCACTCTGATCTGTAAATTTGAGGGCATTGCGCAGGAGGTTTTGCAGGCAAATATTCATGGCGTTGAAATCGGCCAGGGCGAGTGGGTCACCGGAAATATCAAGGGACAACTCAATACCTTTGCGCTCTGCTACGGGCTGCTGTTCCCGGATTAAGCGTTCGAGGAGTGGCTTGAGCCGGACTTTACCCTTCTGTATAACCATCTGTCCACTTTGCAAGGTCGCCCAGCGCGTCAGGTTTTCGATAGCGCCTTCCATGCGGAGTGCAGCATGGTGTATGTTCCGGCTGAGCGCCTCCGCACTGTCGTAGTCTTCAGCCCTGATGGTCTGTAGAATTTGCCGGGTGGCGCTGCCAATAAAAAACAGGTTGCCTTTGATTTCATGCCCGATGATGGACATCACCTTGTCCTTCCCTTTATTTAATTGCTCGAGCTCGGTGTTTTGCCTTAGAATGGTCTGCCGGTCCTGATTGATGGTTTGGGTACGGCGTTCTACTTCCTGGCGCAGGCGCTTTTCGGAAAGCTTCAGCTGCCTCAGCCTGAACCTGAATAACAGGAAACCAATCCCTGTAGTGCTGAGTGTAATCAGGAGCCAGAAATACCATTTTTCGTAATAGGGCTGCCGGACGAACAGTGGGATACGCAGCTCTTCAGAACTATGGGCATAGGTATTGGTCCGCCCCCGTATGCGCAGTTGATACTCGCCGTAGGGCAGCCCGCTGATGACCAGCTCATTGCTGCTCATGGGAATCCAGTTGTCGTGCTGCCCGTCGATGCGGTAGTCGTACTGATGGTCCTCAAGCGGGAGGTAGGAGGCCACATGTGCTTTCAGGTGGCAGGCCATATTGGTCAGGGGGGACAGCTCAATTTGGTGGGTTTGAGACCAGGTTGCCGTCCGGTCCACCAGCAGCCCGGTCTTCTTATCGGGCACACCGAAATAGACCACATTCAGGGAAGCATTTCGATCCAGGTCAAGCAGAATACTGTCCGGGTGGAATACCACCGCCCCCGCCACCCCCCCCAGAATAAGGCGCCCGTCCTCAAGTTGAAGGTGGGAATTGTAGTTGAACTCATTGTCAGACAATCCACTTTGGCGGGTGAAAGTGCCAAACTCGCCGGTAGAGGGCATAAGCCAGATCAGCCCGTCATTGGAAGGGACCCAAAGGCGGCCGGAGTGATCGGGGTATACCGCATGGTGGACATCATTGGGCAGCCCTATGGTGCTGCGGTTGTATTTTTTCACCAATTGGCTGGAGGGTGTCCAGCGCCACAGGCCGCTGCCATTTGTCGCCATCCAGCAGGTGTCCGGTGAGGCCCAGTACAGGTAGTTCAGGGAAATGGTCGTATCGGCTTCAAAATGATGCGCTACGGCCTGGGTTGCTGTATTTAGACTGTAAAGCCCTTTGTTGGTGGCCAGCCACAGAAGGTTGTTATGCTCCGTAATGTGGCGCACCGAAGACCTCCCCAGCGCTCCGGTTCTATTAATTTCGGTGCAAAACCGGTAATGATCCTCTCCCCTTTGATAGGCTGCAAGCCCGGCTGATGTGCCCAGCCAAATTTGCCCCGGTGGGGCTTCGAACAAAGTGTAGATGGTTAAGAATGACCGGTCCGAAGCAAGCTTGGGTATGATTTGAAAAGGTATTCCAAGGCTGCTGCTGCTTACGAGGCTGGAAGAGTGGCTGCTGGTCAGCAGGGTATCAGGCCCAAGTTTTAGGGCGTCCAGCCAGACCTCATTTTCAGCTTTCCGGATCCAGGATGTTTCTTCAGTGATGGGATTGTACCTTGCCAGGCCGGAATAGCCGCTGAGCAAAACCGTGTCCGTGCGGTAGGAGAGAATGGCCCGCATACTATTCAGGTCTTCGTCTTCTGTAAAAAGTTTCCGGAATGGCAGGTTGAAAACCTTGAGGGCAAGTATTTTGGAGTACATCGTAGCGTAAGCAACGCCCGCCTGATCAAAATACAGTTCCTGGGGCAGGTTGTTGACGAGAAACCCTCTGGCTTCTTCCGGATAGGCCTTTTTGAAGGAGAAGGACCGGTTCGTTGTTTTGTCGAACACCCGCCAGTCATCGGTGCTGACGATGTGCCAAAAGCCCTCTTCCTCCTGCCATTTGATGCTGATAGCGTTGGTAATGTCAATTTTCGTATCCTCATTAATGGGCAAATGGGTCTGAATACCCTGCTCCGGCAGCAGCAGCAGTTGCCGGATTAACTGTCCGTTGTAGCCGATTTCGGGCCAAAAAATAAGGGCATAAACCTGAGGCCCCGCCTTGACGATCCGCAAGGGAGCTATCGGAACAGGGTAGGTGGCTGTTACCTTGCCATCCGGGCTGACATGGGACAAGCGCCCGCTGCTTCCTACCCAGAAGGAGCCGTCTGTATCGGGATAGAGTGTATTGATCAGTTGTCCGGATAGCGGCATAGGCACTTCATGGAAGCCGGACTCGTCATACCGGTAAACTTTACCTCGAAGGGTGCAGAGATAAACAGGGGACCTGGGGCGGCCATCGCTGCAAATATTGATGACATCGCTGGTGGAAAAAGGCAACCTTTTCTGGTAGTATTCCTGAAAATCATGCTGCTTCCCGTCCTGGCTGACCACTTTGAGGGTAAGGTCGCCGCAAATATCAACCTGCGCTCTCCGTTCAAGGCTGTAGCTGCCCGCCCAGATGGCCCCGTCCGGCGCTTCGAATAGCAGGTTGTTTAGCCTGGAAACGACCGGCGGCTTTTCATCCAGGAATGCACGGACCCGGTAGCCATCAAAGCAGTTGAGTTGCTTTTCGGTGTAAATCCAGAGCTTCCCGTCAGAACTGATCATGCTGGCGTGAGGGTTGTGGCCTTCTATGCCGTCGCGGTAACTAATGCTTCCCAGCGCACTTTGGAAGCCTTGCCCCAGACCTGTTGTTGCCAACAGGAGCAGCACGGCCACCAGGTGTGTTTTGACCCGGTAAGCGGCTTGCCTGTTAAATATGTCTGGTAGCTCCTGCATGCGTGAATGTTAAAAGCGGCTTTTGCCCTGCCAAAACGCCCCCGCAAGGTGAAAGGGGCCGTACTGTGCCAACCTGGCAGCGCCATAAAAAGGCATCCCAACTATGCAGCAAAAATGGAATGCCCTTTTTGCGCTTGTGTCCATCCCTGCGTAGTTTATGCAGGCTAAAGATAGGCGTTCCAAAGCAATCTCTTTATGACTTATTCTGGTAGCGGAAGAACAGAAAGGCCGCTACCCCTGTCAGGAGCAGGAGCAATGCCGGCAGATAAGGCTTGAGCGTTGCCAGCCCAAAGAGCAGCGACTCGGAAAAGAAGAACCCCAAATTGCCTACGATAAGCACCCAAAGCAGGGTACTAATGAAGCTGAAAATGGCAAAGCGGGTAACCGGGACTTTGGCCACACCGAAAAGCGTAGGCAAGACAATCCGGAAGCCATACATAAACCGGTACGCCAGCAACAACAGCGTAGACCGTTCCTCAACGGCGGCAGCCATCTGATTGAAACGGGGCTGCAGCTTGGGGCGCCGGTCAATGGCCGTCTGCCCGCCTTTGCGCCCAGCCAGGTAGAGCGACCAGTCTACGGCCTGAGCACCCAGAAACACAGCCAGCAATACATAATAGAAGTTGAGGTAGCCCAGCCGGGTAGCCTGTATAGCGGTCAGGAAGGCCACTTCTCCCTCAAGCACTGCACCCAGGAAAGCACCAATATATCCAAGAGACGAGATCCATTCCGCCATGATGTTAATTTTAAGAATTAACAAATCAGCTGCTCAACAGGCAAAGATGCAGGATTGGTTCCGGAAACGGGTCAACTAATCGTTAAAAAATGATAATCAATTTGTTACCTCCACCGGATGAATGTCAAAACCGGCATCTTCTACTGCTTCAACGACCGCAGCTTCGTCAAAATCTGCCCCACTGACGGAAAGGATTTTATCCGGGTTGGTGGTGTCTACTTCCCAGTGGTCAATACCGGGCACATCGCTTAAAAAACCAGTAACGGCTTTCACGCAGTTGCCGCAGTTGATATTGGTCTTATATTTTTTTGTTGCCATGGTCAATTTACGGATTGATATTGGGTTGAGAACGCCTGAGTAAGTTGTATAGTTGAATGCGGGGCTACGGATATAAGCCTTATTTAGACCGAGCTCCGGGCCAGATAAATTTGTGATCAAATAAGGTATGCCTTATATTAATCTTTGAAATCTATGACATCGGCGAGGGTTGAGGAAAAACGACCACATTGCTGGTTTATTAACAACTATTTATTTGGAAAGGACAGAGGAGTAAGGATGAGCAATCAACCAACAGAACAACATAGAGCATTATTTGAACAGGCGCAGCAGTATGAGTCAGCGGCTGACCCCTACAATGCGGTCAAGCTTTACAAACTGTTGGCCCGGGAAGCCCCTCAGTGGGAACAGCCCTGCCTGCGGCTGGGGCACCTGTACAAATACCGGAGAGAATGGAAGCCGGCGCTGTACTACAACAAAAGAGCCGTTGCCCTTGATGTATCCAACCGGCAGGCGTGGTGGGACGTTGGCCTGGCTGCAACAGCCATTGGGAAATTAAAGCAGGCACGCAGGGTCTGGGAAAAATTTGGCTGGAGCGCTCAGAAGCAACAAGCTTTGAAGCCGGTTTCGGTGAGGCTTCAGTTCCAAAATCAATTTGAGGTGCTGTGGGTCCAAAGGGTCAGCCCCTGCCTCGGGTATATCCGTTCCATTCCCCAGCCTGCATCCGGCCGCCGTTACGGAGACCTGGTGCTGATCGATAACGTAGTGCGCGGCTACCACAGCAGTGGCATGTACCGTTTGCCGATATACGATGAGCTGGGGCTTAAAAAGTGTGGGCACTACGGGGCTTTTTCCTGCACCTTGCTTCAGGCTACGGAGGAAGACATCAAGTTGCTTCAGCAGTTATGTTCGGAGCAGAATCTTGGCTTTGAGGTTTGGGGCAACGCAGCGCAGGCTGCTACTGTGCGGGCTTCCGGAGGCAAGCCGGAGTACTACGCTTTCAACTGGGATACCGCACCGGAATTATTAGTCGCTATTGCTGCCCGGCAAGAGGCAGAGGCACTTAGCGTGCTGAAAAACTGGGAAGTCATTTCGCTCAAAAGCTTTGCAGGCTTTCGGGCACACCTAATATTTTAACCTGTTACTAACTATCAACTAATGACCGAATCACAGCGCAATCGCATTAATGCGGTCATTGAAGAAGGCTACCGCTTTGACCTTGGCGATTACATCAGCCGGGGCTTTACGCGCTTCCGGAAAAGTGGGGGCTGTTCTTTCTCTTCTTCCTGGTCCTCGGGCTGCTGGTCGGTCTGGGTTTTCTGGTGTTTTTTATAGGTGTATTAGTCGCATTCCCTGTGCTCATGTGCGCCAACTATGCTGCATTTGCAGATGTCACGGAACTGCTTGTAGAAGCAGAAGACGATTTGGTTGAGCACCTGATTGATTAGTTCTTCACAGGAATGTTTTCCCGGGCAAGCCATTCTGTGATCGGCTCTTGCTGAATAGCTGCGGCCATCATGCCGGGGAACTGCTCCGGCGTGCAGGCGAAGCAGGGGATGTCAAGCGCGGCCAGTTGGGCTGCGATGTCCTTGCTGTAGGCCGGTGCGCCCTTGTCATTCAGCGCAAGCAATACGATAAACGGAGTGCCGGCGGCCTTGATTTGGGCGGCTTGGGTAATGAGTTGTTCCGGCCGGCCGCCCTCGTACAGATCGCTAATGAGCACAAGTATGGTGTCAGCGGGGCGGCGTATAAGCGGCCGGGCATAGGTGACGGCTTTGGCAATGTCTGTACCACCGCCCAGTTGAGTGGCGAATAGCAAATCCACCGGGTCCTGCAGGTGCTCAGACAGGTCTGCAACTGAGGTGTCGAAAGCAATAAAACGGGTATGAAGGGCTGATACAGAAGCCATGATGCAGCTCAGGATGCTTGCGTAAACCACAGAAGCAGCCATGGAGCCACTCTGGTCCGCCAGGATCAGCACATCCTTCAGCCGTGAGCGCTTTCGCCCGTACCCATGCAATTGCTCAGGGATGATCGTTTTGTAGTCTGGCTGATAGTGCTTCAGGTTGGTGCGGATGGTGCGGTGCCAGTTGATTTCGTTGAGGCGGGGGCGCCGGTTGGGGGTCGCCCGGTCGAGGCTGCCCCGGATGGCTCGTTTAAGTGGGAATTCCAGGCGCTTTTCCAGTTGCTGGACAATCCGGGTGATGACAATCCGCGCGGAAGCCCTCGTTTCATCCGTCATCTGCTTGTTCAGGCTCAGAAGGGTGCCGACGAGTTCCACATCAGGCTCAATCGCTTCCAGTAGTTCCGGCTCCAGCAGCATGCGTTCCAGGCCCAGGCGCTGCAGCGCATCGCGTTGCATGAGCTGTACGACCGGAGTAGGGAAGTAGCGGCGGATATCCCCCAGCCAGCGGTTGACATTGGGCGAAGAACTGCCGAGGCCCCCTTTGCGGTCGCTATCGTAAAGGGCTTCCAGAACTTTGTCCATGCCCTTCGCGTTCCCTGACAGCGGGACGGAAACGGAAGGGTCTGACTGTTTTCCCAGAATAAGCCGCCAGCGTTCTGTTTTCTGAGCCTTGTCCAATTTTTGATTTTGAATTTACAACTTTTATCTTTCTTTGCACGAAGATAGCAGATCGACCTGCCTTTTGCATATTTTCAGACGAATATGGTCTTTATAGATATCCTCATTCCGGTGGTATTGGCGCTCACGATGTTTGGCGTCGGGACTTCTCTGGAACTTTCCGATTTTAAAGAGATTGTGGCCCGGCCCAAACTGGTGGCCCTGGGGTTGGGTTTGCAAATGCTGTTTTTGCCAGCTGTGGCTTTTCTGGCCTGCCTGCTGTTGCCCATCAGCAATACCTGGAAGCTGGGCATTATTATACTGTCGCTCTGCCCGGGCGGTGCAACCTCTAATTTCATTTCTTACCTGCTGGAGCTCAAGACAGCCCTCTCTATCAGCCTGACAGCCATCAACAGCCTGTTGATTTTAGTGACCATCCCGGTGGGGGTTAATCTTGGAGCCGAATTATTCATGCATACCTCAGCCTCGTTCAGCCTTTCGGTTACGGAGACGTCGCTCAATGTACTGTTCATTGTGCTGCTGCCCGTTTCATTGGGGTTGCTGTTTCACCGGCGTTTCCCTGTGCTGTCAGACCGTTTTAAGCAACCGGTAAAAGTGGTGACGACGTTGCTGCTGGCGGCCGTTTTTGCCATCAAGTTCTTTGGGAGCGAAGAGAACGGAGGGAGTCAGATCAGCTGGGCGGATATTGCAGTGCTTGCTCCGGTCATGTTGGGCTTCCACTTGTTTACGATGTTCATGAGCTACTGGAGTGCCAATCGTATCGTGAAGAACAGTGCCTACGATGCCATTACGATCGGCATCGAGGTCGGCCTTCAAAACACAACATTAGCGCTGTTGGTGGCCACTGTCATGATCGGAGATGAGCAGATGGCGGAGCCTACACTGGTATATGCCATGTTTTCCTTCTTTACGACGCTTGGCTTTGGCTATCTGGCAAAACGGTCTGCTGACCGGCAAGCAAGCGTAAAGTAGGTTGGCTGTTTGCGTGCTACAGCGCGTAAGCAAGCACCGTTTCAACCTGGTAACGCCTACTGATGCATCAAACAAAAAAGCCCTCTGAGCAAAGTGGCTCAGAGGGCTGCAATTCTCCCAACACATTTAAATTTTCCTCTTGCTTTAAGAGGTTCGGTAAAGAAACGAAGAATACAGGGTTTCTAAAATGTGAAAAACATGTAAGAGGACTTCGTCCTGCTCAGTGAATACAGGCTAGTCCCAATAGAGAATGTTTTCCCAGAATGGGAAAATTATCCAAAATTGATATTACTGTCAATAAATAAACATGCTTAAGTTGTTGAAAATAATTGATTTATGTTTTTTGGCACGGCTTGTGCGTAGTTTGTTTCGGTAATGAGAACGGATATGCCTGATAAAAGGCATTGTTCATTTTGAGTTATGCAGGAGGAAGTCTCGCTTTTATAATGGGGAATCACAACAGAGGCTTCCTCCCCATAATTGATTAAGAATAGCAGAATACGTTGCGCAAGAGCAGCGATTAAGGATAAATGGGTTTTTAGGTGTATTTGTAGCTAGCCGCCAAGTACTGATTTTATTCATAAGAGAGCGAATAATAACCTTTAGGGTTACAAAAGTTTAACGGAGAATCAGAATGGCGGCTAGCTTTTTTTATGCCTCTAACTCTGAAAGTTTTTCCTCGAGCAGGGGGAACGCTTTACGGGTATCCGCAATCAGCTGAGTTACCATTTCATCTATTTCTGTTTTTTGAGGTTTGCTTTTGGCCAGTTTTTCTACAGACAAGGCCGCTTCCTGCTGAGCAGGCATGCCCAGCATCATATAGTTGGGCTTAAGCTGATGTGCCGCCCGGTACACGGTATCCCAGTCCTCCTGTCCAAGGCCCTCTGACAGCCGGGCTATGTTGCCCGGGGCTTCCTGCAGGAAGGTTTGTATGATTTCCCTGATGAACCCCTTGTCTCCCCCGCTAAATTCATTAAGGTAAGCAAGGTCAACACTGACAGGTGTGGGGTTGTTCTCGTGCTCTGTATTCATATCTAACTGCTTTTTTTCAGATGAATGGCTCAATTGCAAACTGTTAAGGATGAGTTCCGATAAGGCAGAAGGGGAAAAGGGCTTGGTGATAAACTGATTCATGCCTGATTCGATCGCGCGCTGTTTTTCATCAAGCATGGCGGCGGCTGTAAGCCCGATAATCAGTGTGTTTTGATTGATGTTTTGTTCGTCTGCTCTGATTTGTGCGGTAGCTTCGCAACCATCGAGCTTAGGCATATGGATATCCATAAGGATAATATCGAAATGGCGTTTGCGGGATTTTTCAATGGCTTCTTCTCCATCGTTGGCCACTTCAAAGTGGCAGCCCCATGCCTTTAGGATATGGCTGGCCAGCTTTTGGTTCATAGGGTTGTCTTCCACGAGTAGGACCCAAAGCGACCGGAGCAAGCCCTTATTATGACCGGCATTTGTAAGTGGGGTAGCCCCCTGACTGTTGTCTTCCTTTTCAGATACCGGTAGGGACAGGTTAAAGATAAAAGCCGTGCCCTTGCCTAGTTCGCTTTCCACCCGGATATCGCCCCCCATGAGCTCAACCAGCTGCCTGACGATGGATAGCCCGAGCCCGGTCCCTCCATACTTGCGGGTAATGTCCGAATCCGCCTGCTTAAAGCTCTGGAAGACATACTCCAGCTTCTCGCTGGCAATGCCTATACCGGTATCAAATACCGTAAACTGCAAGTTCATGTGTGTGTCGGTGCGCTCGGTAACCCGGGCTTTGATGCCTATGGTACCCTGGCTCGTAAACTTGATGGCGTTGCCGAGCAGATTGGTGAAAATCTGGCTCAGGCGGGTGGGGTCGCCGATGAGCTGCCGGTCTATTTGCTCATCCAGGTCCAGGTTGACGCTCACCGGTTTATCCTTTACTTTAAGCTGGAAGCTCTGCTTGAGGTTGTTCAGTATGCGGCGCAGGCTGAATGGGCTTGATTCGAGGCTGAGCTGGCTGGCCTCAATTTTGGAGAGGTCCAGTATATTGTCGATAAGGGACAGCAGGCTGTCTGCTGAAAACTTGAGCGATTCCAGGTAGTCGCGCTGCTCCGGAGTCGGCTGTGTATTGAGCAGCAGGTGTGTCATACCGATCACGGCATTCATGGGCGTGCGGATTTCATGGCTCATATTGGCCAAAAATTGCCGTTCGGCCTGTATGGCTTTCTCGGCCCGGTTTTTTGCAGCCTGCAGCCGTTCTTCCAGTTGCTTACGCTCTGTGATATCGTAATGTATGCCGATGTACCCCTTTAGCTGGCCCCGCCGGTCGAGAATGGGCGTGCTGCTGACTATGGCCCAAATGACATTGCCATCCTTGCGCGTAAACTGCTGCTCATAAATGACTGCTTCTGAAGCAGCCCGTTCTGCCCGGTACTGTTCGTCGCGGTAAATTTCCGCAGAAGCCACAAAGATATCTCCGGGCCTCCTGCCGGTAAGTTCGGCTTCTTCGTACCCCAGCATGGTGCAGAACCGGTCAAAAGCCCGGGTGATGATGCCGTGCTCATCTAGCTCCAGCAGCCCCAGCTCCATATTTTCCAGAATGCCGCGGTACCGTTCCTCACTCTCCTGCAAACGGGCTTTGGCGGTTTCCCTTGCCGTGATGTCATGGCATTGCCAAAGCAGGCCAAGCTCCTCCGCGCCCGCATTCACAGGGATGGCGTCGAAACAGAGAATCTTCCCATCGGGCATCGTGAACTTCTGATCCGTAGAAAGCGCTCTCGCTTCCAGGGTTTGCCTGGCCCATTCCTGGAATGCTTCGGGCTGGGTATGCTGTTGGGCGACTTCCTGAAGCAGGATACTGGCTTCGACCCCAATCAGGTCCTCCGGTGTATATGGGATACGGAACAGCTCGCAGAACACCTTATTGACGAGCAAAGTCTTGCGCCCGGTGTCTTCAAAAAGTATGGCCGCCTGTAAGTTGGCGACGAGCGCACTGAGCTGGGTGTTGAGCTGGCTGAGCCGGTTTTCGTAGGTATACTGGCTGGTAATGTCTCTTACAATATGCCTCGACCCGGCCCGGTGCCCGCTCACGCTGCGGATCAGGCTGGAGTTGAACGCTACATACCGTTCCAGCTGCCCGGAGGTCAGTATCCGGCACCGGAAATTGCGGTCGGACTCGAAATCGAGCAGCTTTTGCAAAAAATATTCAAACTTATCCCGGTCCTCCGGGTGGATAAAGTCGGTGAGCTTGTGCCGGGAAGGTGCTGCTCCGCTTTGACTGGACCCAATATCCAGCAAGGCTTCTGCGGCGCGGTTGGCTTTAATGATATGGTCGGTTTCATTGAGAATGACCAGGGAGTCAGACATATTCTCAAACAGGTCACTGTATTGGGCCACACTGTTCTCAAGCTGCCCCTGCACCTGATTGACGAGTTGCTGCTGCTCCCTCAGGCGGGCGTGCACCATGCAGGCATCCATGGAAATGCCAAACTTCACAATAAGCTTGGCAAGCTCCTGCATAGAGTTTAGTTCGAAAGGCCGCTTGCGCCCGGCTTCAAAAATTTGCACAAAGCTGAAGACAGGAAGCTGAAAATAGCCGTAGGCGCCACCTCCAAGATGGTCACTGTAAACGAATGGCTGCTCCGGGGCTTCGTTGGTCAGCACTTCCGTAAAGAAAGGTTGTGTTTCGAGAGCCTTAGGCGTATTGTGGTCTTCGGGGATGAGTGCCGTTTGGTTGTCGTCTTGTTCAGGGTAGGCAAATTCTAGCTGATAGGCACCGTAGGGAGACCGCAGCCACAGACCTGCAAAGGTGAGGCTGGTAGACTCAACGAGTTTGCTCAGGAAAACCCTCGCATTCTCCTGAGCGTGGAGTGATGTTCCGATCGCGAGCGAGAGCTCAAAAAAGCGCTCCAGCTCGGTTCTTTCTATTTGGTGCATATCTGATGGACTGATTGATCGATTGGCAGCTTACCCGGCCTGTTCGACATCTTCTTTTTCTTCCTTAAGCATACGATAAATCGTCGATTTACCAATATCGAGTTTTTCGGCGACCTTAATGACATCATTTTCATATTTTTTCAGAAAGTGATGAATAATCAGTCGCTTATATTCTTCCAGGGTCAGCTCTTCTGTCAGGAAAGCGTCTTCTTTCCGGATACTTCTAAACTGAATATCATCAGCAAGGATGCCTTCTGATTCATCTGCCATCACGGCTGCGAGCTCGATAACAGCCCGAAGTTCCCGCACATTTCCCGGGAAACTGTAGCCCAGTAGTTTGTTCTTGGCTTCTTTGGTGAGTATAAGGTTGCTCAGCCCGTTTTGTTTCCGGAACTCCTTAAGGAAGGAATTGGCCAGCAGAAGGACATCGTTGCCGCGGTCTCTGAGCGGGGGCAGCTCTATCGTTAGCCCCAGAAGCCTGTAATAGAGGTCCTCTCTGAACCGTCCGGCCTTGACCTCTTCGCCCAAATCTTTATGGGTGGCAATAATGATCCGGGCATCGAAGGGGATCGGTTCTTCTCCTCCTACCCGCACGATTTCCCGCTCCTGAATAGCCCGGAGCAGTTTGGCTTGCAGGTTGAGGTCCACCTCGCCAATCTCATCCAGGAATAGCGTGCCCTTGTCCGAAAGTTCGAACTGTCCCTTTTTACGGGTCGCGGCACCGGTGAAGGCTCCTTTTTCGTAGCCAAAAAGTTCGCTTTCCAGAAGGTCTTTGGGAATGGCGCCCATATTAACGGCCACAAAGCTGCCGTCCCGGCGAGTGGAGTTGTAATGAATGCTTTTGGCGACTACCTCCTTGCCTGTCCCGGTTTCTCCGTGGATGGAAACGGTAATATTGGTCCGGACCGCTTTCTCCATCAGCCGGAATACCCGCTGCATGGCCGGGCTCGCACCAATCACCGACTTGCTAAACTCGTACTTTGCCACGACCTCGCGGCGCAGTTGGTCCACTTCCTCCTCCAGATCGATCTTTTGCTTGATCTGCTTAATGTCATTCTCCAGCCGGGCGCGGAAATCCTCACTTTTCGTGATGTAGTCGTAGGCCCCTTCATTGCGGATGAGCTTGACCGCCGTTTCCACGTCTTGCTGGCCGGACAAAATAACGACCGGTATATTCTGGTCGTAATGCTTAATACGTTCCAGCACTTCCTCCCCCGTCATGTCAGGCAGAGAATAGTCCAGCGAAATAAGGTGCGGGTTGAGGTTCAGTTTGTCCAGGCAGGCAGCGCCAGTAGCGAATACGTGCACTTCATGATCAGGATTGAGCTCCAGAAAGTACCGGAGCATGCGCATATATGTCGGATCGTCTTCTACGACGAATATTCTAAAAGAGGTATCCATGGGCAAATCAGCAAACAGGTTGATGGGTAAGATATTGTTTATGGTGCAAAATTCCTAACGATGGGTTAGAGAAAACCCCTAAGGGCCGTTTTTGGCACGGTTGTTGAATTGTACTCTGTGCAGGGCATTTTGCGACCCTGGTCAGCGGTCTTCAGCTCCCCCCTCCCTGACCGTATTCATCGCCCGAGAGGGCCATTATTCATTAACCGATTGATAGCAAGCCGGTCAACTGACCCGGTATTGCCTGTAAACCGTATTGTCAAAATCAATTAACCATGCACAACTTATTTAACCTTCGGAAAAAGCAGCACCCCCCACAGCCTGCGCCCCTGATGAGCCTGTTACTGGCGATTATGCTTTTCGCAATCAACCAGGCCTGGGCCACTGATCATGGCACGGAAGCTTACCAGATGCCAACTTGCTCGGCACCTGTATTGAACCCGGTGCAGTACAATTGCGACGGGTCGGTGACAATAAGTTGGGCATCCGCTCCCGGCGCGAATACCTATTCGGCCGATATCATGAATCAGGGCAACCCCGTCCTCGATTTTGCGAATATGACGGATACCTTCTTTACGGTAGCTCCCGGCTCACTTGCACCAGGCACAGACTACACCTTCGCAGTGACCTCAGAGTGCGATAACAGCACGGCAGCCTCTAATCAGGGCGTTATTGAAGGGGGCGATATTCAAAATCTGTTACCCGTCCTGAGCGTTGCCGGTTCGGAAGGGACCTCCTGCCCGGATGCAGCAGATGGGATGGCCATGCTTGTGGTCAACGATCAGAGCTGCGGCGCTGCTTACGATATCACTGTAAATGGTGTGACGCAGAGCACAACAAGCGGCACTTTCGTTACCTTTAGCAACCTGGCCGTAGGCAACTACACGGCAACGCTTACCTTGAATGACCCAGGTACGTGCAACCTGAACAACAGCTGTGTGGATGGCATCAGCATAGATTTCTCTATTGCCTCCACTGATAATGAAATGCCATCGCTTGATATTACCTCCAATATCGGCATTACGCCACCTGCGACTTCTACCTTCAATTTGCCGGAAGGCAATTGCGGCTTGCAGTTTTTGTGGCTGATCACTACAAGCGACAACTGCAATAACGCTCAGGTGAGTGCCACCATTCAAACCTTTACCAATAATGCCGCCGTATTCCCCGGAGGCAGCGTGAACCTGATCAATACCGGAGATGCTTACGTGCTGGAAGGGTTTGCTGCTATTGGCACAAATATCCTTACCATCACTTCTTCTGACCAGGATGGCAATCAGGTCACTGCTGAATTTGAAATCGAAATTGTGGACAACCGGCCTCCGGTATTTCAGGGCCCCAGTAGCCTGTTGGTACAGACCCCTTCCTGTGATAATGAAGTGCCGGTCAACTGGTCCGTCATCGCGATTGATGACTGCGATGTTGATGCCGAAATCATTCAAACGCAGGGCCCGGCTTCCGGTTCGTACCTGACCCCCGGCACCTATACTGTAGGCTATGAAGCCTTTGACGACTATGGCAATACGGCCACCTACAGCTTTGATATCACAGTGGTGCAGGGAGACAGCCCGGCGCCTATCGTGGACGTAAGCGGCAATACACAGTATACGGTAACAGCCTGTGAGACAGATGCATTCGTCATCTTCTCCGGCAATATTTTTGACTGCAACATCACGCCTGGCACAAACGTGCAGCCCGATATTGAAGTGACAGGCGCACCTTTGAATGTAGGGTACACCAATGTGCAAAGCGGCTTTGCCTACTTTGAGCTTTCCGGGTTTCTGGACCCCGGGTTTTACGGTGTGAATGTATCTTACCAGGGCGTGGAAGTGAGCAATATCCTGCTGGAAGTTGTGCAGGAGGCAGACCTGCCCGCACAAGTTACACTGCCCGGCAACTTCACTTACGCCTTGCCTTACTGCCAGGATTCCCTGTGGATCAATATGCAGGTGCAGGTCACCGACGACTGCGATGAAGTCATCAGCAGCAATGACCTGACAACTACCCTCAATGGCAACGCCCTTGATTTTGATACGAATTTGTCAGAGCTGGGAAATTTTGTCTACCCTATACTGCTGACGCCAGACTTGGACAGTGCAGAATTGCTCGTCATTTACACTGATGGAGCGGGCAATACCACAGAGGCATTCACCCGGCTTAATGTAACCAACAAGCCGGATACGATTGCCCCCATCATCATTTATCCTAACCAAAACCTGCAACAGCACCTGAACGCCTGCGCAGAGAGCCTGACGGAAGTGTGCTTCCAGGTGAAGGCTGTAGATGACTGCTCCGATGAGGTAACCCCCTTTATTCAGCTCATTGGCTCCGGAGGTTCTTTATTTCCGGTGACCAACACCGTAGGCGACACCTATTGTGCCAACCTGACCCCGGGACAGTACACGGTGAATATCATAGCCACCGATGAGTACGACAACACCCGGCAGGCGTCTTTCAGTATCGGGATTACACAAGACACGGCACAGTTGGTCAACCTGGCGTGCAACGATCAAATCAACGTAGTTACAGATACGCAGTGCCAGCGTTTGATTACGCCGGATATGCTGCTCGACGGCAACTTCGGGTGCCTTACGGATGGTGACTTTAGCATTAGCATCGACGACGCAGACCCTTCCAACGGAGGCATCCTCGACGGGCATGGACTGTTCTCTTACGAAATTGAACTGGCACCGGGTGTAGATGTCGGCAACGGCTTTATTCCCTGCTGGGGCTATGTTAAAGGCATTGACAACAAAGCACCGGAACTTACAGCTCCTGCTGATACCGATGAGGCCGTCATCAATACGAACGGGTTTGTACTGCAGGGTAGCCTGGCAGATACGATGCCTACGCTCAACGCGCCCACTTATATTTGCCTGAACGGACTAAGTGGCAACGCTACCCGTTATTACAACCTGCAAACGGTGGAAGCAGATGCAACCGGTTTTTATACTTTCCTGGTTGCTTCCGACTTCGCGAACGGGCTGGTCGCTATGGCGCTTTTTGAAGGCAGCTACAGTGCCTCCAATCCTTGTCACAACATCGTGGCGGAGGGTACCAATCTGCAAGGTACAACTGGGACAGGCATTCCTTACATTGCGTTAAATGTATGGCTGACTGAAGGTACTACCTATACCCTGCTCACCAGCTCTCAGCAGCCAGCACAAACCGGCAGTTACACCTACACTATATTGGCAAACGGACAAGGACAGGTCGGGCTTTTCGACACCACCTACAACTCGGCTATGGTAGAGACTGTCACGTTCTCGCCATTTGCCCTTGCTCCGGTGACGTATAATCAGCCGCTGTTTTGTGAAGACCTGGACTCCCTGCTCAATAACCCGAACAGCCTTCAGTTCACTGGCTCCCCTGTAATTGAAGATAATTGCGGGGAGGTGACGCTCACTTTTGAAGATACTTACAGCCATTTTGGAGGCGACTGCGGCGTTACGGTGATTACAAGGACCTTCACGGCGGTTGATGCAGCAGGCAACAGCTCTACTGCAGTACAGACCATTACGCTGCAACGCCCTGACCCTGAAGTCGATGTCAATCTGCCAACCAATAACCTGCCTATTGATTGTCAGGCGACCTACGCAACCCTGCCTAACGGCTACCCTTCGCCAACGGTCACAGGCTATCCTTATATCAACACTGTTTTTGGGGTGGTAGAGCTCAATTATGCTTTCTGCGATGTAGCAGCTACTTTTCAGGATGGCGCTCAAATCCCACTTTGTGCGGGCGCTTACAAGTTTGCCCGTACCTGGCAGGTTTTCGACTGGTGCGATATGAGCACGCTCTTTACCTATCAGCAGTGGATCAAGGTCGGTGACTTTTCCGCACCGGTCGTAACCGCGCCTGATATTGACTACAACGGGGACGGCGAAATCGACATGCCGGTTTTCTCCAACAGCCCCTTCAGCTGTGAGGCAGCCTTTGAGGCACCCCTGCCGGTCGTGGAGGAAAATTGCTCCGACTATGAAGTGCATACCGCTATTGTGCGGGAAGATATCGACAGCACATTTGACAACAACGGGCAATTGATCGCTACAGAAACGGATACTGTAGTCGTGCGCGTTATCGGCTGGAATGCTCCCAGCCGGGTAGTCTCTGGCATTCCTATTGGTGACTATTACTTCCGCTACACCGTAACGGATGGCTGTGGTAACAGCACAACGCGTTTCTTCCCATTCGTAGTGGAGGACAACGTAGCGCCTACAGCAGTTTGTGATCAGAATACAGTTGTGTCCATAGGCGGGCAGGATTACGGCCGCGTTTATGCCGAAGACATCAATAATGGCTCCTGGGACAACTGCGGTGTGGAGAACCTTGCAGTCCGCCGCAATGGCTACAATAATCAAACCGCGAGCTGCGGGAATGATTTCTCCAACTTCGGCCCCTACGTTGACTTCTTCTGCTGCGATGCCGGGCAGCCCATCATGGTAGAATTACGGGTGGTGGATGTCAATGGCAACATCAACACCTGTATGGTACAGGTGGTGCCGGGTGAACTTGCTGTGCCAGAATGTATTGCACCAGCTGATGTTACCGTTGATTGCACGGACCTGCCACTGGCCTTCGACACAGAAAACCCTGCAGCGCTTGAGCAGCTGTTCGGCACGGCGACCGCCAACGACAACTGCGGTGCCACCACTACGGAGCTGACTCCTATTGTGAATATGAACTGCAATGCCGGTACGATCCTCCGCCGGTTCACCGCCACAGATGGCTTTGGTAACGTGAGCACTGGCGATTGCCAGCAGCTGATCACCGTAGAGCAGGTGCACAATTATGAAATCCGATTCCCGGCTGATAATGCGGCGGTTTGCGGAGCCACTCAGGCAGATACCGTTACTTACAGCGCCCTGGGCTGCGATATGCTTGCCGTTAGCGCTGAAGATGAAATCTTTGAACCCACCAACGGGGAGTGCTACAAAATCTATCGCACCTGGCGGGTGATGAACTGGTGTCAGTACGATGGTGTAAGCGATCCTTTCATCGTGAGCCGTGACCCGGACTGTGATACCGAGAATGGAGAAGAAGCCGTGTTCGTCCTCCACCGCCCGGATGGCTTTACCTACATTGACCGGGATAATGACGAAACGGAGCCCAACAATAATCCGCTTGCCAGCGAAAACCTTTGCCAGGGCTTTGACGACTACTGGCAGCGGGCAGACTACGATGGCGGTTTCTATCAGTACACACAGATCATCTCTGTCTTTGATGAAGCTGCGCCAACGATCAGCTTTACACCGGCTTCGCCTTTTTGCAGCCTGGACAACGAGACTTGCGAAGGGCAGGTGGACTACACCTTTAGCGTCAGCGACGACTGCGTGATGGGGACCGCCAATAATGATATCCTGGAAGTACGCGTATTCCTGGATGCCGGAAACGATGGCTCCCTGGATATGGAGCTTACCCTAACGGATATGGTAGTAGCCAACTTCCCGAGCTACGAAGTCAGCGGATCCTTCCCAATCGGCAGCCACCGTTTTGAGGTACAGGTAAGCGATGGCTGCGGCAATAGCACGGTACAGAGCCTGCCTTTTGAGGTCGTCGATTGTGCAACACCTACACTGTCCTGCCTGAACGGGCTGGCAGTAGAGCTGGATGCCTACGATTCTGATGGCGATGGCATAGCAGACAGCGGTATCGGTGATGTATGGGCGGATGACTTTGTGATCGGCGACCTGACAGACTGCTCTGGCGAAGTCACCTATTCCATCAACCGCCTGGGCGATCAGCCCAATGTGGACAGCACCGGCATCTATTTCAGCTGTGCAGATACCGGTATGGTCCTGGTAGAAGTCTACGCCTGGGACCCGGTGGGCAACAACACCAGCTGTGAAACCTTCCTTTTCGTGCAGGATAATGCGAATTATTGCAGCGGTGCTCAGCCCACCGCAGCGGCTGCCGGCAGTATCGAAACACCAGCGGGTGCCCATGTAGAGGAAGTGGAAGTCAACCTAAGCGGCCAAAACGGTGGCTGGCTGGTGACCGGCGCAGATGGCTCCTTTACCTTTGAGGGCCTCATACCTGGGCAGGACTACACCGTGACCCCCTCACGGGATGGCGACGACCTGAATGGCGTTTCCACCTTCGACCTCCTGCTCATGAACAAGCATATTCTGGGGATTCAGCCGTTCAGCACGCCCTACCAGATTATTGCAGCGGACGTCAACAACTCGGGCAATGTGTCCACCTTGGACATGATCGTACTGCGGAAACTCATCCTGGGTGACGAAATTGAACTAACCAACAATACCAGCTGGCGGTTTGTGGAGGCTGATTATATCTTCCCCAACCCATCCGACCCCTGGGCAGAGCAGTTCCCTGAAGTGCTGAACATCAATGATATCCCTCAGGCAGGCATTGCCAATGCCAACTTCGTAGCCATAAAGATTGGTGATGTCAATGGCGACGCTCAGCCTAACAACCTGGTAGGTATTGATGAGCGGGACTTCGACGGTGTCTTCGTCCTTAACCTGGAGGACCGTCAACTGGACGCCGGTGATGAGCACACCATCTATATGACCTCTGAGAATATCAAGTCCGTTGGTGGTTATCAGGGCACGCTCTTCTTCGAGGAAGATGCGGTTGAGCTGCTGGATGTCATCCCGGGCCGTATGGGCTCGAAGTACATCGGCACCTCCTTCACAAGCCATGGGATGGTCACCCTGAGCTGGAATAAATCAGATGATGAACTGGCCGACTATTTTGCGCCGAATGATGTCTTGTTCTCAATCAAACTGAGGGCAAAGTCAAATCTGATCCTCAGTGAGGTGATGGGCACAAACTCCCGGGTGACCATTGCGGAAGCCTACAGCGAGCGCGGCGACCTGTATGAGTTCGACCTGGCGTTTTACGGCCGGATTAACGGCGCGAATGCCAATGACCGGTTTGAACTGCACCAGAACTACCCGAACCCTTTCCGGGACGAAACCGTAATCGGCTTTGAGTTGCCTGAGGCTTCGCGCTACCTGCTGACCATCAGCGATATCGCAGGCCGGGTGGTCAAGACGGTCGAGCAAGAGGGCCAAAAGGGGCACAATGCAGTCACACTGAGTAAGGCGGGCTTGCCCGAAGGCGTGCTGCAGTACACTTTACAGGCCGGAACACATGTGGCGACAAAACGCATGATGATATTGGCAGACTAAGGCTTCAGGCCCCTGTGCCAAACGATAAATATAGTGTTTCATGATGATGCCGGGCGTACGTAATGTGCGCCTGGCCTTTTTTTAGGGCTTCCCGAAAGTTGTGTATTTTATTTTTGCCCCACTACTTATGGCGTACCGGGCAAAAAAAAGGGGGTGCCCCGGAAGGCCTCCCCTGAATAGGATTATTAAGGGTAAGCAAGTTTATGTATTGACCTGCTTATCACATTTTTTTGACTGTGTTGGGAATTCGCTTTTGGCACATGCAGCCCAAAGAGTAAAACCCCAGCACATTCTTAATACCGGTCGTTGTTATCGCGGTCATTATCCCGGCGATAATCATCGCGCCGTCCGCCACTGTAGTCATCGCGGTCCCGGCGGTCGCGCCCTCCACCGTAATCATCTCTGCGCCCGCCACTGTAGCCACCGCGGTCGCGCCCGCCGCCGTAGTCATTTCTGCGGCCACCGCCGCCACCTCCACCGTAGCCACCACGGTCGCGTCCGCCACCGTAGTCATCTCTGCGCCCGCCGTAGCCACCCCGGCCACGGCCACCGCCGCCGCCGCCAAATCCACCGCGTCCGCCGCCGCCACGCTTTTCACGAGGCTCTGCTTTTTTTACCACAATTGTGTTGCCGTCCAGGTCAGACTCGTTGAGCGCTTCGATTGCATTCATGGCCTGCTCATCATCTGGCATTTCTACAAACCCAAAGCCCCGGGATTTACCGGTGAAGTGGTCATTAATGACTTTGGCGGAGTCCACATCTCCGTAAGCCTCAAAAGCAGCGCGCAGACCATCACTGTCTGTGTCAAAATTAAGCTTAGCAACAAAAATATTCATCACAAGAAAGTTGAAAAAGTGATTAGGAAAAGGTTGAAAATGAAAATCAGGGCTCAGTACCCTCGTATACCAGGCGCACGCACGGTGCGAAAAGCGTCTTATTGCATCAGTCTTGAGTTATTGGAAGCCTTTATGTAGGGGCGGTCAACAGAAGGCTGGCTTAATAAGGCTGTTTGATGTCAGGTATAGCTGATTATACGGTAATTTTTTTAAGCAGTCATAATGTGGTTAAATGTGCATCGGTTATTACTATGGCTTTAATGAATCGGCTAAATGCTTTGTGCAACGTTTCCTCAATTACAGGGTGTACCAATCTTTCTATTGCGTTGTATAAATACCCACTCAATATAGGATAATTTCGGAATAAAAATCAAGTCAGGTTTGAAATGTGCAGAAGAAAGCGCTGAAATTGATGCACAGGCTCCACCCGGAAAGAGGCTCCTGTCACGGGTGAAAGCCGGCAGTTTTAGGTTTTGAAGTGTGAGCGATCAGTTTCCAGGCACATGAGTAGTGGCAAACAATCGTTTGATGCTGTATTTGCCAACACCGTTTGCCCAGACCATGAGGAGCCCACCCACGATGGCAATATTTTTCATAAACATGATCGACTCAAGCCTGCGTTGTGGTTCCGGGTCCAGCCAAAAAGCATGTACAATAAAAGTGACGGGAATCCAATAACAAAGCAGCATAAACATCGCGAGGCCTGTCCGGTAGCCAATAAGCAGCAGCGTGCCGCCCAGCGTGAGCAAGATGATAGCGCCTACGAGTTGCAAATCTTGCTGCCATTCCAGCCCATAGGCCGTCATCTTCTGTTTGGTGGCTTCGTAGTAGAAAATGGAGTCGTAGGCCTCGTATAAAAAAATAAAGGCCAATAACCCTCTGCCCAGTAAATCCAGAATATCTTTCATCGGCTGTTATTTTTTAGAGGCCGCAAGGTAGGGTATTTTAAGGGATGAATGGGCTTACCGCGGTACAGGGGACAGGAATTTTTTCACAGCACGGGCTACATTCTGGCCATCCATTGCTGCGGAGATGATACCGCCTGCGTAGCCTGCGCCTTCGCCTGCTGGGAAAAAGCCTTTGACCTCATGATGCATATAGGTGTCGCGGTCCCGGGGAATCCGGATAGGGGAGCTTGTCCGGCTTTCCGTACCGATCACATTCGCTTCTTCAGAGTAATACCCTTTCATTTTCTGGCCAAAGATCTGGACGGCCTGCCGCAGCTTGTCGGCAATGGAAGCCGGCAGCAGTTCATGCAGGGGAGCAGCGTAAAGCCCCGGGATATAGGAAGTGCCATTCAGATTGGCGGACACCTTGCCCTTCACAAAATCAGTCAGGCGCTGTGCAGGCGCTTTCTGGCTGCCGTCACCATGGTTGAAAAGCGCTTGCTCAACGCTTTGCTGAAAAGCCAGCCCGGCGAAAATACCATGCTTTTGGAAAGGCACGAGGTCTTCAAGTTCCACTGCGACTACCGTGCCTGAGTTGGCGTAGGGGGAGTCCCGTTTAGACATAGACATTCCGTTGACAACGATCTCTCCGGGTGCCGTTGCTGCCGGGACAACCAGCCCGCCGGGGCACATGCAGAAGGAGAAAACGCCCCGGTCGCCCACCTGACAGGCCAGCCGGTAACTGGAAGCCGGTAGTGCTGCCTCCCGCTCCCGCTGATTGTACTGTATCTGGTCGATAAGAGGCTGGGGGTGCTCAATCCTTACACCGAGGGCGTAGGGTTTGGCCTCAAGCCTGACTCCCTTTTGATGGAGCAGGTAGTAAATGTCGCGCGCGGAATGCCCCGTTGCCAGGATGACAGCCGCTGCGGTATGCTCCGTATCGTGGTTCACCGTTACGCCTTTGATGGCACCGCCTTCGATGAGGAAATCGGTAACGTTGCTGTCGAAGTGCACCTGCCCGCCGTAGTGCTCAATGGTAGAGCGGATGTTGCCTACTATCTTAGGGAGCTTGTTGGAGCCGATATGCGGGTGCGCATCAATCAGGATATCGGATTTGGCCCCATGCTCCACCAGCAGGCGCATGGCTTTTTCGATATTGCCACGCTTGTGCGAACGGGTATACAGCTTGCCATCCGAGTAGGTGCCGGCACCGCCTTCGCCGAAGCAGTAGTTGGAATCAGGGTTGACCTCCCCAAATTGCTGAATGGCCCGGAGGTCTCTGCGCCGGGCCCGGACGTCTTTGCCCCGGTCAAAGATGATGGGCTTCAGGCCGAGCTCGATGAGCTCAAGGGCGGCGAAGTAGCCAGCTGGCCCAGCGCCTACGATAATGACTTCCGGCGCTTCATCTACCATCCGAAAGCGGTCGAGGATAGCGGGTTCCGGCTGATAGTGCTCGCCTGCGTAGACCGCTACGCGCAACCGGATAGCCGGCCGTTTGCCCCGCGCATCAATTGACCGCCTGAGCAGGCGTACCTCCTCAACGGTATCTGCGGGCAGGCGGCATTTTTGGATGGCCCGGTTGCGTATGATTGCTTCGTCCTGAGCTTCAGAAGGGCTCAGCTTAAGTTCCAACTCTTTAACCATTGTCGTCGTTCTGCGTGCGGGGTGCAGTGCTCGTGTTGGTGGAATCGGCAGCGGTGGGCTTTACCGCCTCGCGCAGCTGCTCGTCCACATCCATTTTTTCCCGGTTAAGCTTTTTGCGCTGGGGTTGCTGCTCTTGTTGCGCTTCCGGCCGTTCCCATACTGTAGCCGATTGCTGCAGAAAGTAATCGGGGATGTAAATCCGGCTGTGCACGTTCTCAACAGCCTCCACGTCTTCGAGCTTAATCACCCGGCGGAGTAAATCTTTGCTGCTGATGATCAGGCTGTCGCTCTGAGGAGCTGTAATGAAATCGTAGCGCCCTTCTTCGAGGAAAAAGTCAAACACTCCACGGGAAGCCTTGGCCATCTCTACCTGTGTTTCCGTCATTATGGTGTTGCCGGCCCAGGGAATAACATCGTAGGAGTCACCTTCGTAAATGTTGAATACCAACAGGTTGGCAGATTCCGGGACTTCAAAAACCTTATGAAGGGTCTTTTTGAGCTGTGCCTGAGCCGGGCTGCCCAACAGGAGCAACCCTATTATTATCCATCCGATTCTCATTGATTCTGCAAATTTGAGCGCCAAAGGTAATAGGAACATAACTCTGGCAAAAATAAAAGGTGTGCTGCCGCTTTGGCAACACACCTCTTATAACGTTCAACTCATTTTAAAAGTTGCTCTGTCTGCGTTTACAGTGAGGAGGCGGTCTCCTCGGTTATTTCTTCACGCTGCGCTGGCGCAAAGGCAACGTTGCGTGGCTTCTTAATGACAAAAGAGACCCGGTCATTCAGCGGTTGCCCCCCAATTTTGATTTCCCGGCTCAGGTTAGGCGCTTCGATGCTGTAGGTGCCTTCGGCTTCATCGGCGGTTAGGTTGTACCGGCCGGCGCGCACGAGTGATTTTAGCAAAGCTTCTGAGCCTCTGTCAAGCTCAATGTGCATTTGCACACGCATGAAGGGCTGATCCCAGTCAACAACCTCCACGGGTGCATCAACATTCAGGGATACCGTTTGCAGCCCGCCTAAGTTAAAGGATTTGACCAACGTCTTCTCCACTTGTTGCCCGATCAGGGTGGTGGTGGCGAACAGCAGGAGGATGGTCAGTGTGGAATTGTAGATATTGCTTTTTCTCATAGTTCCTCCTTTTGGTTTGGGTTTAAAAATAAAATACGCAATTTTCTTGTAAAAAACAAGCTTTTGCCGATGTATCGTTTTGAGATTTTTATTATTGAGCGCAAGGCGTCCAATAATAAAATGGAATCGCTGCTTTATAAGACAGACCCGGTTTATATCAAAAACGCTGCCTGCCAGATGGTTTTAAATGATAGCTTTCCGGATATTTACGAGTTTTTCAAGGAGCGGCTCCAGTTGGTCAAGGGGGAGCATATTCGCGCCATCTGACTTAGCGGTAGCCGGTTCGGGGTGCGTTTCTATAAACAGCCCGTCCACGCCGGCAGCGATGCCCGCTCTGGCGATGGTGCTGATCATGGCCGGGCGGCCACCGGTCACCCCGGAAGTCTGATTGGGCTGCTGCAGGGAGTGCGTACAGTCCAGAACCACCGGTGCTCCTAGTGCCTGCATCGTCGGGATGCCCCGGAAATCAACAATCAGGTCCTGATAGCCAAAGGTGGTGCCCCGCTCGGTAAGCAGGACCCGCTCATTCCCGGCAGCCCGCACTTTATCAGCAGCAAATTGCATAGCACCGGGGCTCAGGAACTGGCCTTTCTTGATGTTGACCACTTTTTGGGTCTCAGCCGCTGCCACCAGCAGGCTGGTTTGGCGGCAAAGGAAAGCCGGGATTTGAAGCACATCCACATACTGCGCAGCCAGTGCTGCTTCCGGTTCGGTATGGATATCCGTTGTGACCGGAATTTGAAATTGCTCACCGATAGCTTTCAGTATGCCCAGCGCCTTTTCGTCGCCGATACCTGAGAAAGAATCAATGCGGGAGCGGTTGGCCTTGCGGTAAGAGCCCTTGAAAATGTAAGGGATTTCCAGCCGTTCGCAGATGGCACTGACTCGCTCAGCGATTTGGAAAGCCATGTCCTCCCCTTCGATAGCGCAAGGGCCGGCGATGAGGAAAAAGGATTGTCCGTCAGCGAATTTCAGTTTGGGGATGTGCTTCAGTTCCATAGTTATTTTACTTGCGGGCGTTTTGTTGGGTTACTGTTGATCAAAACCCCGTAAGGCCCTGCATAGTTCCTGCGGGACCGCGCGCGAGCTACAGGCGGAAGCTAACGCCTACATTCAGCAAGCTGTTGCCGTAGCCAACCTCGCCAAAGAAGCCCAGGTTGCTTTTAGGGTAGTAAGTCGCACCGATAAACGCGCTGTAGATCAGGGCGTTGTTATCCGCTTCCGGACGGATAAAGGAAGGCTCGTCGCCTTTGCTCTTAGGCTGTCCGTTAATGGATTCTTCTACCGTTGCCATGTCGTAGCCGAGCATACCGCCACCGTAGATGTTAAATTTTTCGCCTACCTGGCCGTGCGCAGTTGCACGAAGGCCTGCCTGAAAGGACTCATTGGAGATGTCCTGTACAGCGCCGGTAGGGAGAATCCGGCCGTTGCGCTCAAAGGAGGCGTAAGCGGCATAGGCACCCAGGCTGAAGTTGGGAGACAGCCGGACGTCCATGCGGAGGTTGACCGGAGGAGCGATAGTGGTCGCGCCGTCCTTAGCATAAGTTGAAATTACGCCAACGCCAGCCGCCAGTTCAATATCACCGGGCTTGAATGAAAGTTGAGCAGAAAGGGTAGTGAGGCTTGCCAACACCAGGGTGCAAATAAGGGTTAGATTTTTCATCGGATTCTCGTTTTTAGCTTTTTGCGGTTTTGTTGCCGCAAATGTAGGTGCAAATGGTGTAGGAGTCAAGTCA
>JANSXW010000095.1 GCA_024742755.1 bacterium
CCTTACCATGGAAGTGCTCTACCCCTGAGCTACATTGGCTTAACTTTTACATTCATGAAGCTTGCACTTCCATCCTGCTACTCTTGCCAGAGTAACTTCGGTATCAGGCAGACGCTCCTTGCCGTGACCGGCTTATTTTTTGTGCCTGCCTAAGCAAGACACTTATCAATATTTCAGAAGAAGAAGATCAGGTTACCTTATTCTGATGAAGGGCACTCCCCTATTCTTCATGTTTTCCCAGCAGTCTGGGAAAATTAGAGCGGGCGACGAGACTCGAACCCGCGACCCTCAGCTTGGAAGGCTGATGCTCTACCAACTGAGCTACACCCGCTTTTCTAACTTTTCAAATGCTGCGATCCCTTTGCAGGGACCAGAAACAGCAAAACGCCTTAACTACCTTCGTAGCATTGGCGAAAATTTCAGTTAGACCTGAAATAGTGGGGGTGATAGGATTCGAACCTATTCAGACAAAGTCACCAGATTTACAGTCTGGCCCGGCTCTCCAACTCCGGCGCACCCCCGGTTGTGCTTCCCAAAGACTTCTGAAAAAGCCTTCGGAAAGCAGTCTGTGTTTTAAAGCGATTTTCACTGCTTTTGAGCCAGCAGAGGGATTCGAACCCCCGACCCGCTGATTACAAATCAGCTGCTCTGGCCAACTGAGCTATGCTGGCTTATGACTCATCATGCAGTAATTTAGGAAGCCGTTTTTGCACTGAAAAAGTGGTTGGCAACACCCTTCCTAAAATCGCCCCGCAAAGATAGTTGAAAGAATCAAATCTGCAAGCGGGAAAACACTTTTTTTTTAGCCTGTCAAATATCGCTTTTGGATCATTTTCTCAAAGCGATTGCAAAGATACAACTTTTGTCAACATTCAAAAAGCCCGTTGGCTTTTTTTGACACTTTTTTTCAATTGCCCGGCAAAGTTAGTAATTCCCGGACAACCTGCAATACCATTAGTCTATAGAATCGGAAAAAGTTCCCCATTAAACGACTTGCGCCGCTTGAGCCTTAACTCAAACGGCGCAAATATCCCACCCTTTCCACAACAGGCTTGCTAAAGGAGCCTGATCTTGCGGCTTAAGCCGATTTACGGCGGAGGCGGTCCTTATACCGGATCAGCTGCCGGCGCATCGTGGAAGCAGCGCCGTCTACTGAGGACTCAAAGGTTTTAGCGGATTCCCGCACAAATAAGGTGTCGCCGGGGACGCTTATGCTGAGTTCAGCGATTTTGTCCTTAATCTGTCCGGAGTTTTCCAGTTTCAGTGTCACCTTTGCTTCAATGATCCGGTCGAAATATTTTTCCATCTTCTGTAGCTTCTGCTCGATAAAATCGATGAGTTTCTGGTCGGCTTTGAACGATACTGCTTCTGTTTGAACTTTCATAATCTTTCCTTTTAGATGATAATGAGGTTAAATATGGTCGTACATCAGGGGGCAGATGCTAATCTTCCCCCTTTGCGTTAGGATGGGCTTGTTGATAAACGGCTCTTAGCCGCTCTGCAGAGTTGTGCGTGTAGACTTGCGTGGAAGCCAGGCTGGAATGCCCCAGCAAAGCTTTTATCGCATTGAGCTCTGCGCCATTCTCAGATAAGTGTGTGGCGAAGGAATGACGGAGGGCGTGGGGCCCAAGCCGCTCGTCGGGGCTCACCGCCGAAAGGTACTTGCGTACAATATTGTAAACCAGCTTCGGGTACAGAGGCTTGCCTTTGGCAGTCAGCAACAGCTGCTTTTGCTGTGCAGCTCCCGGCAGCGCTTCGCGCCATTTAAGGAAATCCTGCACTTCCAGCACCAGGCTTTTCCCGATCGGGACGAGCCTTTCCTTCCCCCCTTTTCCGCGGATGAGCACTTCCTGCTGCGCCCAGTTGAAGTCTTCCGGGCGGAGCGCGATCAGCTCCGAGCGGCGCATCCCGGTGGCATACAATAACTCCAGGACCAGCCGGTCTCTTTTGCCCTCATAGTCTTCCGGGAATTTAACCTTACTGAATAAGGTCTGCAGTGCTTCTTTGCGCACCGCCCCCGGCAGGCGCTTTGGCAATTTGGGGGCCGATACTTTGAGGGTGGGGTCCTCCGCTAAATGCCCTCTGCGCAGCAAAAACCGGTAGTAAGCCTTAATAGTGGAAAGCTTACGGTTAACCGTCCGGGCTTCCCGCCCTTCCGTAATCAGCTCCACCATAAAGGACCGGATATGGCTGTGGCGGACCTCCTGCATTTGCTCAATGCCCAGAGCTGTGCTCAGGTACGCCTTGAATTGCAGCAAATCTTTGCGATATGCGGTAATGGTGTGGATAGAGAAACGCTTCTCGAATTCCAGATACTGAAAGAAGGACTCTAATTTCATTTAGTGGGCTTAACTGTGAAATCAATTTAGGGAGAAAAAGATTATTTGTCAAATTTTCTTATCATTGATCATCGCAGGGGGACGCACTCCTGTTTATAAAGCATAGCTATGCAACGCGAAAAGAAAGACAAACATTTCATCAAAAAGCCGGTATATCCGGGTGGACCAAAGGCGCTGCGGCAGTTCATTGCCCAAAACCTCCAATACCCGAAGGAGGCGCTTAAGACAAAGGTGGAAGGCACCGTGGTGCTGAAATACAGCATCAACCACGAAGGGAAGGTCACCGAAGCTCAGGTCGTCTCGGGCATTGGGCAGGGCTGTGATGAGGAAGCGGTACGGGTGACGAAGCTGTTAAAGTTCGAAGTGCCGAAATTGCCCGGGAAGAAGACGAAGGTGGTTTTCCACAATACGATTAAAGTGCATTTCCGGTTGCCTAAGCCTGAAGCGCAGCCCACTACTGTGCAGTATCAGTATACGCCTTCAGCGAAAGGGGAGCCGGCTAAGCCTGCGGCGCCTTCGGGTGGGGGGAGTTATAGTTATACTATTGAGTTTTAATCCGCTCCCCAGGAATACAGTAGACTAAGCCGGGCCCGCAGGGAGGTGGTCAATTGAGTCCCTTCTAATTGCCAGGCAACGGGAGCTTCAATAAATCCCCGGGTTTCAAGGTTTGGAGTGATGGGCCATTGAAGCCCAAAACGCAGATGCCACCATATTCCACCCGTATTGGGCGAAGGGAGCCCGTTGATTAAATCCTCCTGCGTCGTTCGAAATACGGCCGTGATAGCGGGAAGAAACAATTGCTTGCCAATCAGGATCTGATCTCCAAATCCGGCAAGCACCCTTAGTTCGTTTCCAAACTGATAAGACTGTAGCCCCTGATAGCGATCTGCAGCCCTGCTGAATCGGTAAGTTACTTGTGCGAAAAGGCTGGAAGTTGCCCTTATTCCCACGTTGCAGGTGAATAGAGTGCTGCCTATAAAGTCTACGGCACCTCTTCCGGCTTGCATATCCGGATGAAAAGGAATCCCTGTATCAGGGTTGGCATCGTGAGTGTCTCCGGTAGGTAATGTAATCCCAAGCCCTGCAAACCAACTGCAGCGTTCTTTCTGCCATACCTGATACTGCCCCAAAACTACGGCATCACCCAACCCCTGCGCATAATTAACGCCTAGGCCCCCATTGATCCGCTCAATCCTTTCTTCCTGCCGAACCCAGGAAGTCAGCCCCGTTAGAGAGAAGCGTGCAGTGAAGGCATAGCTCACCCTCAACAACCCGGCATAGGTCAGCCGGTTGCGGGGGTTATCGGCAAAGGATTTCGTACCTGAAACGAGATTCTGCTGCGTATTGTAGTCAAATATGGATTCAACCTGCCACTGCCTGCTCCGGATAGGCTCGAGCCCCAGGCTGCCAGACAAAGGAGGACCACCGGAACAACAGCCCTGTCCCTGCAGACATAACGGGAAGCAGAAAATCAGCAACAGTGGCAGACCACGCATAACTTAAAAATCAGTCAACTGATAAACCTTAGCCCGACCTTCCACAATGATACTAAACACACGCTGTTTAGGCGAAAGCCGCTCATCGTCATAAAGAATGGGATAGGCAATGAGGTCACTTGTTTTATAATCTCCATAGGGATAAATGGTGTAGTCACGATCTATTCCGGTTTGTTCACTCATCACGAGCGGATCTTGTGCCAGCCCCCGCCAGGTACCCCAGCTTGTTTCCACGAATGGGACCAGGTCCAGCCGCTCACCCCTACGGTCTCCAAAAACTGCAATACCTTCCAACTGATGCCAGAAACTCTCCGTGGAACGGTCGAAAGCCAGTAAGTTGCTGTTGTACAGCAATCCGGACACCCCAAATCCATCCGCAAGGTCTTCCTCTTTTCTTTTCCAGACTTTACCGGTTCCCGTCAGCGGGCAGTAGGTAAGGGATATATCGACACCTCCTAGCTTATCATTCACAATTTCGTGCCAGTCCAGTATTTTATGAGGGTAGATTTTGGTTTCGCCATTCTGCGATACCACCATTACCAGATCGTTATCCTCCAGATAGAACGGGGCTTCCGGATCAATGGTCAGAGGGTTATAAACCATGAACGGTGGGTGGTCAAGCGCGGGTATCCCATCGAAGCCCGTGCCCTGCCCAACATAGGAGAAAGGTATGCTCCATTCAGCAGTCGTATCCGGGTTGAGCGTTACCGGGCGGGTGCCCTGACCGTCTATTTCCAGCCCCGGATAAAAAGCACCAAAAACGAACCAATAGCCCATGCCGGAATTGACATACTTTAGCTGAGCACCAGCATCGGGACCAAAGGTAGCGCGACCGAAAACGTCCCAGTTGTTCCCCTGCTCATCCTCCATAATAACAGGAAGCCGCCCCTGCACAGGAGAAAAGTTCCTCACCTCCCCTTCGAAGAGCCGGGAGAAGGCGACCACTAGATTACGGCGCTCACTTCCTGCTATTACAACGGGCTCCCCATTGAATTCTTCCTGCAGGAGCTTTATTGACCCGTTACCTGTATTATTTCCAGGGTTTACAGGTTCCGGCACCCCTTGCTCATCGCTGCAACCCAATGTCAAGATGCCTGCTAAGATCCAAATCGCCCAAAGGCCTCTCCTACTCATAAGCCCGCGTATTAAAGTTGATTGTAAAGTTAAGTTGTTTTTGCCATGGCAACTGTCTCCGCCCGAACACTAACCATTGCTAAAAGACATTCAGCGGGTATACCTTGCACCTCCCATCCGCAACAACTGCGAAGACCCGCTCCTTGGATGGAAGGCGTTGGTCCTCAAAAAGTAACGGGTAGGTAATATGGTCATTGGTCTGATAATCACCATAGGGGAAATCCCTGTAAGCATAGCCGCTACCTTGCAGGTCGGATACAACCACCGGAGAAGGGTCCACTCTTGTCCAGGTCCCCCAGGTCGTTTCCACGCAATGCCGCAGGGCAAGAGTTTCGCCCCGTAACCCTCCGAATACACATCGGCCTTCCAATTGCCACCAGAAGCTCTCCGTAAACCGGTCGAAAGCCAACATGTTGTTGTTGTAAATCAGCCCGGAGACTCCATAAAGGATACTGTCTCTTTCCCATACTTTCGCAGTCCCGGTCAGCGGGCTGTACGTAACCGAAACCGGGACTCCGCCGACTTCGTCGTTTATGATTTCGTGCCAGTTCAGAATAGCGTGTGGGTAGACTTTTGTTTCTCCGTTGATGCGGACCACAACGACCAGGTCTTCATCGGTAAGGTAAAACCCGGCATCCGGTGAGATTTCGAAAGGATGGTATTGAATAAATTGGGGGTCGTCGAGGGCTTCTATCTCATCGAAGTCGGCTCCCTGAGCCACCCCTGCTTCCGGGACGCTCCATCCCGGCAGGGTATCCCAGGCCAAGGGGGCATCGGTGCCTTCTGCCCCATGCAGTTCGAGACCAGGGTAAGATGCGCTAAAGACAAACCAGTACCCCACTCCGGCATTAAGCGGGCGAAGCTGACTGCCCGCTAAAGGGCCATGGACTGCGCGCCCCCAAATATCCCAGCTGGTACCGGAGGCATCGGCCATAATAACCGGAAAGCCACCATCTACTCCCTCAAAGTCTAGCAATACGCCGTCGAGTTCGCGATCAAAAGCCACTACAACGTTGCGGGCTTTGCTTCCCGCCACGACTATGTGCTTTCCTGCAAGCCAATCCTCTATTACTTTGGTCTTTAGCCCCGGACTCGTGGGAACGACGGGGCCCGGCACCGACACATCAGCCGAACAGCCCATAAAGATCAAGGTAACAAGGACCGCCCATCGGGATAAATCTTTCATAATTACAGATGACAATTCCTGGAATAAGTAAGGGCTGTTGCCACATCTGCAGCAACAGCCCCTACGAGATTAACACAAAGTATAAACTCGATCGAGCCTATCTTAGTTCACATCCCACCACAGCTTTGAGCTCAGGTCGTTGGGATTAGAAGTAACGGCCTGCAAAGAAGTGTTGTTACGCGTCTGCTCACTGATTGGATAAGGCAGGCGAACAGGAATTACATCGTTGGTAGCCGCAGCTGGTACTTCAAGCTGTGGGTAGTCCAGACGGCGCCATTCTGCCCATGCCTGAGGACCATTCATATAGAACGCGATCCACTTTTGCCAGCCCAGAGACTCTTTCCAGTTGTCTGCGTTGTAAGGGTTAGCAGCAATGTAGTCTGCAATTGCTGCTTCATCCGTGATGCCCCAGTAGTTCATAGATGCTTCGATACCTGCAGCATAAGCGGCCTCTGCATCGCCGGCAAGAATTCCACGCTGATAAGCCTCAGCCGCCAGGAAGTTCACCTCAGCAAAGTCAATGATCACAGCCGGAGCGGTAGCCTCACGTACCATTCCGCTTGGGCGGGAAGTTGTGGACTTCAGCGCGAACGCATCGCCATCAGTCAGACCGTAGGGCATACCTACGATATCACCACTGTTGGTAGGAGCTGCATACACATCAAGGCGGGGGTCTCCCATGTCCTTGAGGTTGTCAACCAATACATCAGTGACCGCAAAGTCATCACGGGTATTGATTACCGCATCAATGAACAGCGGGTTTGCAATGTTAGGGTCAGAAGAGAATGCAAACAGTGCATTGTCCTCATTGCCTTCCAGCATACCCCCTTCAGCTGCAGAAGCGATGTACGTCTTGGCGGTATTCTCATCCACATCTACAATACGCATAGCCATACGCATCATCAGGGAGTTACCAAGCTTTCGCCACATATTAACATCACCGTTGTAGATCAGCTCACCGGAATCAAATGAACCGGCAGAAGGATCGAGTGCATTGACAGCTGCCTGCATACGTGCAAGCAGGTCCATGTAAATGCTCTGCTGCGTATCATAGGCAGGGAGCGGGAACTCGATACTCTTCAGTGCCTGCGTGTAAGGCATGTCACCGAAAGCATCCACCATATTGTGGAAGGTGTGAACCATCAGGATTTCAATGATGGCAATCTGGTTGCCCCGAACCGCTTCAGTAAGCGTTTCGTCCATTTGGATCATCTCTTTTGCTACATCGAGTTCTTTCAGAACGTCTGTGTAGAAGTCGATCCATTCCACATCGAAGTCGTTGCCATCCACCGTGTAACGAGACTCTTCAGCGTATTCATTCTGTGCCCAGTGCTGCACACAGAGCATGGTCCATTCTGCGTTGTAACCACGGCTCCACAGTACACGATTGACCTGATACTCTGCCTCTGTCACCAGGTTTACAGCAGGTACGTCAATTGGGTTATTCGGGTCAACATTTAGTTCTGTGATATCCTCACAGGCAGTAGCCCCAACCAGCAGTACGCTTAGCAGTAGGGCATACTTATATTGAAAGATATATTTCATTGTAAACTTTTGTTTAAGTTAAAAAACACCGAACAAAACGTTGGACGGGCGAAAGCATTGCCCGCCAAACGTTTCGGTATTGTTAAAATTAAAGCTTGAAGCTCAGGTTAACACCCATAGAACGGGTGGAAGGAATCTGTGCGTTTTCAAGCCCCTGATCGTTACCAGCACCTGTGATGATCTGTGGATCGAGGTACGGCAGGTCAGCAGTAAGGATGGCCAGGTTACGACCAAAGATAGATACTGTTACGTCACGGAATGGCGCTTTGCCAAACAGACGGTTAGGAATCTTGTAGCCAAGGCGTACATCACGCAGCTTAACAAAGCTGGCTTCGTATACGTTTGGCGCAGCACGGTTCCAGTAAGTCTGGTAGTAGACCTGTGGGTCAACCGCAATATCATTTGGCGTACCATCTTCCTTAACCCCTGGAAGAATCAAACCTTCGGCACGAATGTCATCAATGCCGTTGAAAGAAACGGTCTCAGGGTGCATGCCGGAGTACTTAGACCACTGCAGAGAAGTAGAGTGGATGGCACCTCCCTTCTGGAAGTCAAACAAAACGCTACCGAAGAGGCCCTTGTAACGGAAGCCTGTCTGCAGGCCACCGGTCCAGTCTGCGATCGCAGAACCCAGGAACACACGCTCGCTGGTGAACTGGTAAAAACCATCTTCATCCACCAGGCGCTCGCCGTCTTCGTTGTATACATAGTCTTGTCCGAAGATAGCCATGTATGGCAGCCCTTCAGCAATGCGAAGGTCAGCAGCCCATGTACCACCACGTGCGATACTTTCAACACCATCAGCAAGGCTTACCACCTCGTTGTTTTGGCGCAGTGCATTCAGTGTGATGTTCCACTGGAAGTTCTCTGTTTCGATTGGAACGACATTTACCTGGAATTCCACACCGTAGTTGCGCATCTCACCGGCATTAAGAATCTTGGAAGTAAAGCCGGTAGCTGCCGAGGCAGGAACAGAGAAGATCTGGTCTTCAGTCGTCCGGTCATAGTAAGCGATATCAACGCCAAAGCGGCCGTTGAACATACGCAGGTCAAGACCGAATTCAATTTCTGAAGTCAGCTCAGGCCCAAGAAGCGGATTGTTCTGTGAGTTAGGAACCGCGTAGCGTGGATTACCCATGTAGTTAGGCACCTGCGGAGAGAATACATCGGTCAGTCGGTAAGGATCCGCATCCAGACCTACCTGAGCGTAGCTGGCACGTACTTTCGCAAAAGAGATGGGCCCGATTGCACCACCAAATACCGGCAAGTCGGAAATTACAGCACTCATCGAAACAGATGGGTAGAAGTAAGAATTCTCACCTTCTGGCAGTGTTGAAGACCAGTCATTACGAGCCGTGATATCCATGTACAGCCAATTGTCAAAGCCAATAGAAGCCAGACCGAATACACTGTTAATACCCCACTGCTGCTCATTCGTTGATACAATTGGAGAAGCCAGGGAGTTGCTAATATTGTAGAAACCTTCCAGTGCCAGACCACCGTTGGTCTCTGCAGAAGTACGGCGGATAAACTGACGCATACGGTTACCACCAGCGACAACATTCAACGAAATGCGGTCGAAGTCTTTGGTGTAGCTCAACTTTGCTTCCATGTTAGTTTCCTGGAAGCGGCGCTCTTCTTCTCCGTAGTAAGAAGTCTCTACAGACTGGATTGGAATGCCCTCACGGGTGCTGAACTGATAGAAATCTGTACCAGCGCGGCCGGAAAGTGAAAGGCCTTCAGCGAGGTCAACAACTACCTGACCATTACCGAAGAAGCGGTTACGGGTATCTTCCTGCAGGAAGTTTTCACGTACCCAGAATGGGTTGTCAAAGAAGTTTGGCTGCTCATCGTAGAACAACAGGTTGTTGTCCGCATCCTTTTGAGGGCCACGTGCATTCCACGTCTGCTGGAAACCATCAGAACGGACATCGTTGCGCAGGCGGTCCATATCCAGCTGTGTCTGCCACCACTGCGTGAAGGCCTGCATTGGGTTACCGTTGTTGTAGCCCGTTACGTTACGGTTTTGTGCATCTGTACGAACGTAGTTACCGGCCAGTTCCACACGTACACGATCATGGATCTTGTACCCGGAGTTGAAGGTAAGTGTGTTACGCTCGAGTTCACCATTAGGCATCGTACCAGCCTGGCTCAGGTTGGTGAAGCCCAGGCGGAAGTTACCCTGATCGTTGGCACCACTAAGCGCGATGCTGTTCTGCAGGGTCTGACCTGTTTCGAAGAAATCTTCGTAGCCGGAATTAGGGGCTACCCACGGGCGTACTTCCTTGTATAATGGGCTGCCTGGGTCCCAGCTGTCCCAGTGGCGGACCAGACGGTTCGGGTCATACTTTGGTCCCCAGGAGCCATCCTTGGAATAAGAGGGGTACAGGTACTCCTCACCGTCCTGAATAACGGTGTTGAAACCGTGCGGTGTACCCGTATTGAGTGCACCACCACCGTATTCCTGCTGGTGTGGGATGAGGTTATTCACCTGATCAAGCGTCAGGCTTGAGTTGACTTCAACGCCAATTCCCTTGCCCTTGCGGCCAGAACCGTCCTTAGTAGTGATCAGGATAACACCGTTTGCACCACGCTGACCATAAAGAGCAGATGCAGCTGCACCTTTCAGAACGGTCATGCTTTCGATGCTTTCAGGGTCAATGTCCTGAATCGTGTTGCCATAATCATAGGCCGTTCCGCCGCCGAATCCACGCATCTGCGCGTTGGAAGCGAAGTTGGAGTTGTCCAAAGGAATACCATCCACTACGAAGAGCGGCTGGTTGTCACCAAGGAAAGAGTTGGAGCCCCGAATGGTAATGCGGGAGGAACCACCCAATGAAGAAGGTGCACCCTGGATCTGAATACCCGCAACTTTACCGTTGAGGGAGTTCACAACGTTGACTTCCTTGGTCTCTGCCAGTTCTGCACCTGAAACCTCCTGCACGGAGTAACCAAGTGCTTTCTCCTGGCGCTCGATACCAAGGGCAGCCACCACCACCTCCTGAAGGTTCACACCTTCTGTCATAGTGATGTCCAATGCAGTCTGATTGCCTACCTCCACTTCCATCGTTTCGAAGCCGGTGTAGCTGACTACAAAGATGGCATCCTCACCCCTGACATTGATGGAGTAAGCTCCGTCGATGTCGGTGATGGTACCCGTTGTTGTTCCTTTGACTAAGATACTGGCACCCAGGAGCGGGTCGCCGTTTTGGTCACTGATGGTACCAGTGACAGTTCTCTGTGCGAGCATGGAACCAATGGCAAAGACCACCAGTCCCAGCACTAGTGAGAGTTTTTTCATACTAATTACTTTTTGTTTTAAAACGTAGAGTCAAGCGCTAAAGTAGCGCTTTTCACAAACATAAAAAGTTTAAAGGTTAAGTTTTTGTTAACCCTATGTCAATTTAACGCCAGCAATTCCCAATGCGCTGCTTTGAAGGCTGTCAAAATTCTTGTTTTTGTACTTTTTGGTAAGCCGACCGACCGAACGCTAAAAACAATCCCCACACCTACCCCAACTGCCGCAAATAAAGCTGAATGGTATTTGAAAGCCCAAAGTAAAGGGCATCAGAGATCAGGGCGTGCCCAATGGACACTTCGAGCAGCCCTTCGATATTCTCCTGGTAAAACCGGAGGTTGTCCAGGTTGAGGTCGTGCCCGGCGTTGATGCCCAACCCGGCTTCCCGGGCCACTTTTGCAGCCTGAACGTGGGGCGCCACGGCTTTCTCCCGGTCTGATTCAAACTGTTTGGCGTAGTCTCCGGTATAAAATTCAATGCGGTCTGCACCTACCGCCTTCGCCCCTTCCACTTGCTTCGCAACCGGGTCGACAAAAATGGACACCCGGACGCCTGATGCATGCAGCTGCTGCGTGATGTCTGTCAGAAAGGCTTTGTGCCTGATGGTGTCCCAACCCTGATCGGAGGTCAGTACATCGGGGCTGTCCGGTACGAGTGTGGCCTGCGTAGGTTGGTTTTGCTCCACCAGTTCCATAAATTTTTCCGTAGGATTGCCTTCTATATTGAATTCAGTGGTATTCACGGCTTTGAGCTGCGGGATATCGCTATAGCGGATGTGCCGCTCATCCGGGCGGGGGTGCACGGTGATCCCTTCTGCTCCAAACCGCTCGCAGTCCTTTGCAACCTGTACCAAATCCGGGAGGTTGCCCAAACGGGCGTTCCGGATTAGCGCCACTTTATTGATATTTACACTTAGACGAGTTGGCATGCCATCTTTGATTTTTGGATTAGGAGTAAATTTGTAGAACGTTTTTCGGCCTGCTTGGTTGCCTCAACACCGGGGCAGCGGGGGCGCAACAGGAAGCCGGTTACCGGAAGCCCAAAGGTTGCCACAATTTTCCTAACTTCGACCGGAATAGAGACCAACTTATGGATACAGAAAATTTACCGCCCCTTGGCGTATTGCTGCTCCTTATCCTTTTTATGATGGTGGGGGCGGGTATTGGCAGCGGGCTTGGATACCTGGCCGCACAACTGCAGGGACTGGAGCTAAATACCGTCATCACCTATTTTAATGAACAAAGCCCGGTGGAAGAGCGCAACCTCGTACGGGTGGTCAATCTTTTTTCTCAGCTTTTCGTATTCACAGTTTCATCTGCGCTGACAGCCTATTTGGTGTACCGTCAAAGGGCCTTACGTTATTTAAGGCTGGACCGGGGGGCATCTGTCAATATTCTTTCTGCAGCGGTAGCCTTTATTTTTGGCATCTTTATTTTCTCGCAGTTCCTCTACTGGCTCAATATGCAGTTGCCGCTGCCGGACTGGGCGGACAATATGGAGGGCGATGCTGCCGAAATGATCAAGGGGATATTGGTGATGAACACAACGGGGGAGTTCCTGCTCACGCTTTTCGTTGTGGCCGTTCTTCCGGCAATTGGTGAGGAGTTGTTGTTCCGGGGCATCATACAGCAACAATTGGAGCGCATGGGCCAGAACCCCGTACTAGCCGTTTGGATGGCCGCCTTCATTTTCAGTGCTTTTCACCTGCAGTTTGCCGGTTTTTTCCCACGGTTATTTCTGGGAGCGGGGCTGGGCTATCTGTATCTGTGGTCAAGAAGCCTTTGGGTACCTATCCTGGCACACTTCTTTATCAATGGCATGCAGATTGCCGGGCAGTACATTCAGAAAAATGCCCTGGCGGAATCAACCATTGAGGAGGTCAACTGGTGGGCGACCGGCTTATCGGTATTACTGATTGCGGGATTGAGTTACTATCTTTACCAGCATTATCTAACAAAAGTAAAACCAAGGGAGGCTGAAGAAACGCCCCTGCAGCCCTAACTGATATACCAAAACATGAATGGTCTGATCCAACGCGCCATTACCGGTATTATTTTTGTCCTCGTCGTCACAGGCTGTATCTACGCAGGTCCGGTGAGCTTCGTAGCCCTGTTCGCTATTATTACCGGGGGGGCGCTGTGGGAATTCTTTGGGCTTGTGCTCACCAAGCAGCACCGCCGGGATATGATACGCCGTATGCTGGCACTGGGGCTGGGGCTCGTGCCTTTTTTCATGAGTACCATCGTGCAGCTCGACCTGGTACAGAACCGGGATTCCTTTATCGCCATTTCCTCCCTTTTGTTTTTTCCGTTCACCTTTTCGGTCTTCATCTATGAGCTGTATACCAAATCGGAACGCCCTTTTGAGAATGTGGCCTTTGTGATGCTGGGCATGGTATATATAGGTGTGCCTTTTGCCCTGCTGCTTTTTGTGGCCTTTGATGGAGACCTGTACTATCCTAATCTCGTTTTTTCGCTTTTGGTAATGAACTGGGTGAATGATTCCGGGGCCTACTTTGTAGGCTCTAAGTTGGGCAAAACGCCCCTCTTCCCCCGCATTTCGCCCAAAAAGACCTGGGAGGGCTCCGCCGGAGGGATGGCGCTGACTCTAGTCTTTGCGATGATCCTGTGCTTCACTTTCCAGGAGCTGGTATTGCGCGACTGGCTTGTACTGGCAGCTATCGTTGTGATTTTTGGTTCTTTGGGCGATTTGGTGGAGTCTATGCTCAAGCGCAGCGTGCACATCAAAGATTCCGGGGGGCTGCTGCCCGGGCACGGCGGGCTGCTTGACCGCTTCGATGCGTTTATCTTCCTGCTCCCGTTCGCCACAGCTTACCTCCTTTGGATCCGATAGAACAATTATTGCCTGGATGTGCTTAGGATATCGGATCTTACCCCTAAATTTACTGCATATTTAACGACAATAACTTATGGCAATCATACATCGGGAAGGGCACCGCATGCTCATCGTTCTGGGTATCATTTTGATCGTGGTGAATGTTGGGGTTTCCCTCACCTGGCCCGGGCTGCTATGGATTTTCAGCCTGGCTTCCATTATTTTCTTTGCGCTCGTGCTGCAGTTTTTCCGCAACCCGAACCGCTCCATCCCTAAAGTGGATGATCAGCTGATTTATGCGCCTGCGGACGGACAGGTCGTTGTGATCGAGGAGGCGGAGGAAACTGAGTACTTCAACAGCAAGCGCCTGCAGGTTTCCATTTTTATGTCTCCCCTCAACGTGCACGTCAACCGCAACCCACTGAGCGGGGAGGTCCGGTACCTAAAGCACCACCCCGGAAAATACCTCGTGGCCTGGCACCCCAAGTCCTCCACCGAAAATGAGCGGACTACTGTGGTGATTAAGAATGGGCAAACAGAAGTCCTGCTTCGTCAAATCGCCGGAGCGATGGCTAAGCGTATCCGCAATTACCTTAGCATTGGGGACCGCATTACGCAGGGCAGTGAGATGGGCTTCATCAAGTTTGGGTCAAGAGTAGACCTCTTCCTGCCGCTTGATGCGGAAGTGAAGGTTAATATCGGTGATAAGGTAAAAGGGAATAAAACGGTAATCGCCAGAATTTAACGCTCTGTCCAGATCACTTCTCCCTGCTCGTTGAGGTATTGCCAGCGGTTTTGATAAACCACCTGTGCCAGTCCGGCCCGAAAAGGCAGTGCAGCCTGATAGCGGGGTGGGATGCGCCAGACGCCATCTGTGCCGATGTAGCCCCAATGGCCTTTGTTCTTCACCTGCGCCAGCCCGTTAGAGAAAACCCCGGCATCCTGAAAGCCCGCCTTAATCACCAGATGGCCTGCCGTGTCAATGTAACCATACCGCCCGTGCAGCTCCACCGGGGCCCGGTCATTTCCATAATCACCGGCAAATGTGTAGCGGGGAGCCACCACGAGAGCCCCTTCGGTATTGATGAAGCCATACTTATCGTCTTGCACGACTGTAGCCAATCCATTGAAAAACTCGCCAGCCAGGCCACCCTGCGGTGCGTCGAACTGCGGTTCCAAAAGCAGCTGCCCTGCGGTGTCTATCAACCCCCATTGCTCCCCTTCCCATACGGCTGCAACCCCGTTACGGAACGCCTCTGCCTTATCATACTGAGGGGTGATCGCAAGGGTGCCGGACTTATCAATGTAGCCCCATTTTTCTCCAATCTGCACGGCAGCAAGGCCTTCACTAAATGGGCCGGCCGCATCAAACTCCGGCCGGATAGCCCACTCTCCCTCCGGGCCTATGAACCCAAAATAAATGCCCCGGGCGACCGGAGCCAGCCCTTCTGAAAAATCGCCGGCGGCATCAAACTGCAGGGGGATTTCCAAATCGCCGCGCCGATTGATGTAACCCCAGCGGCGCACCAGCTGCACCCGGGCCAGCCCTTCTTCAAAAAAGCCAATGAACCGGAACCAGTGCTTGAGCAGCAAACGCCCCATCTCGTCCATGTGCACCAGTTTATCGTTAAACCGGACGCGGGCGAAGCCGTTGTAGAAGTCCTCCACCTCCAGATACTGCGGCTCAATAACTACATCCCCGATACGGTCGATGAAACCGTACCGGCCGCGATCACGAATGATATAAAGCGGGCTGTCCATAGGCAGATTTGGGCAGAATTTTGGGCGAATATACTCTATCCGGTTGGCTTTGCCGCATTGCCCACCCTCAAATCTGCCTCACAGGCATACATCAGGGGCGGCTGACCATCAGTTTCAATACCTGTGTGCGCCCTTCCTGCAGCAGCCTGACGAAGTACAAGCCTGAGGGGTAACCACTGAGGTCCAGGCGGTGCGCAGCTCCGGAAAACGTTGCCGTTTCTAAAACCTGCCCGTTGGAGCGCAACAGGGATAGGTGTACCGGACCCGCTCCCGGGTTTTCGTCCAACCTGATCGTGGCGCTTTCAGCTGCCGGATTAGGAAAGACCTTAGCCGCCATAGCTGAAGTAGCCGTTGATGTGGTGCCGGACGGCGTTTCCAGCGACAAGCGGAAAATCCAGGTTTCCCACGCATCAAGCACCGCATTGCTTACCACCCAGTTTTCAATCCCCCCGGTGCCGTTGACAGTGAGTGTCCCCATATCTGTATCTGACCGGATTTCCGTAATACGGTACTCGCCGGCGGGCAGGGAGGACACCGGAAGATGGAAGGTAGTATTGAAAAAGCTACTGAAGTTCAAATTAGCGACCATCACCAGGGCCTCCTCTTCCAGAATGCGGGCGTAACTCAGGATTTCTTCCGAGCCGGACTGTACATCCAGCAGATAGCCACGGCGCAGGGCTTCCTCTTCGTTGCGCAGGTGCACAAGTTCCCGGTAAGTGCTGAGCAGGGAAGAAGGGTTATCTTCCATATTCGCTACGTTATTGACCGTGTAGCCCCCTCCTACTCCGATCCAGGGGTTCCCGTTGGTAAAACCAGCGTGGGCACCTCCTGTCCACTGCATGGGGCGGCGGATATTCTCATGGGCGCCGGTGCCCAGCATGCCCACTTCTTCTCCATAATAGATAAAGGGCACGCCAGGCAGCGTCAAATAGATAAATGCCGCCTGCTTCATTTTGTAGTCCACTGCCTCAAACTGACTGTAGATGCGGTCGATGTCGTGATTGGTCAGGAAGGTCGCATACTGAAGCTTGGGGTACCCCTCCTGAATAACGGCCAACTGCTGACGGATCGGCGTGGCGGTTTCCCCATTTACACCGGCGATGATCCCGTAAGCCAGGTCAAAGTCGAAGCACAGGTCCAGCCGGTCTTCGGTTACGTAAGGCAGGATGGAAGCGGTATTGGACCACACCTCCCCTACCGTGACGGCCTCCGGGTTGGTATTCTTGTACAATTCCCGGAAATCCTCCAGCAGCTCAAAGGTTTCGGGCGTATTCTCCAGAATGGTTCCATCCTCATCGAGGTATTTAATGGCATCAAGGCGGAACCCATCCACCCCTTTGTTGAGCCAGAACTCAGCAATATCAAAGATTTCCTCCTTTACCGGTGGATGGCTGTAATTGAGGTCAGGCATGCCGCCCCAGAAGAGGCCATAATAGTAATCGCTGTTGCGTGGATGCCATACCGTCTGCCCCCAAGGGCCAATAAAGCCCGGATTTGAATCCGACCACACGTACCAGTCCCGGTAGCCGCCCAGGCTGTTGACCGATTGCTGAAACCAGGGGTGCTGATCGGAGGTATGGTTCATGACGAAGTCGATGATGATTTTAATGCCCCGGTCATGGGCGGCATCCAGCAAAGCTTCAAAATCCTCCATAGTGCCGTAGTCCGGCTCCGTGGCATAGTAATCCGTAACATCGTAGCCATGGTAGGAAGGCGATTCCATCATGGGCATCAGCCAAATGCCGGTAATGCCCAGATCGGTATCGGTATCCGGGTCGCCATCGTTGAGGTAGTCGAGTTTTTCGATGATGCCCTGAAAGTCGCCTATGCCATCTCCGTCACTGTCGTAGAAGCTGCGGACGAAGATTTCGTAGAAGACGGCGTCATTCCACCAATGCGTCTCGAAGTCGAGCGAGAAAGCCGGGTCACAGAGGGTGCAGCTGTTAAAGCAATACACCAAAGGCCTGGCCTCACCTGCCTCCGCCTGCACGGTACGTACCCGCTGGCCATTCGGCCCTTCCACCGTACAATCTAAAGAGGGTGCCTCCACGGTACTGCCATTGAGGAACACATACTGATAATCGCCGGGAGGGACACTGAGGCGGGTTTCGAATACGCCGTCGCCATCTTCATCCTGTAAAGGTAACGCCGTGGGATCCCAGTTTTCCGGCAGCCCGGCTGCTTCCTGAAAGTCGCCCATCACGAAGATGCCCTCGGGAGCGACCGTTTCCATTTCCATATTGACGGCCAGCCGCAGCGTGGCATTGCAGGAATCGAAAGTTACCGCAGCGAGGTTGAGCCCAGCCTCTCCTACTGTCACTTGCCGGTTGAAATTGCCCCCACCATCGCCAATCGTGCAATCTCCGGAAGGCAGCTCCGGTTTTTCATTCCAGCTGCTGCCATTGACGAATTTGTACAGGTAAGTGCCGGGGGGCACCTCTACGGTCAGTTCATACACCTGGTCTCCGTCCGGGTCCGCCAAAGGGGAAGCACCGGGCATCCAGTCCCCGCCGTACCCGGCTGCGGCCTGAAAGTTGCCGGCAACGTGCACGCCATTGGGCGACAGGGTTTCCTGGCTCATGTCTACCCGGAAGGTTAGGGGGACGGGTTGGGCAGGACTGGCAAAGGGAAGGCTGACCAGCAATACAAGGCGGGTAAATAAGCGGAAATTATTCATGTTCAAATTAGCTATGCTTTTAAAAATTCAATCAAAACAGTGGCCCTTTAAGTACGCTATGCCTGTTTACAAATAGGTACAGGAAAGGTCTGGCTCACTAACTGATCATGGCGGACATTTAATAAATATTTTTTGGGGTTTCTGTTCACACATTTCGTACCTACGACACGAAACGCATGCACGGCTCCATATCAACCCACCTATTGTACCTAACGGCACAAACCGATGGAAACAGGAAAATCCTTACAGCAAATACTCCAGGCAATCAAACTGAACGAGGCAAAGATAAGGAAGAACCTGCAGCGATCAGACCTGGCCTCTGATTGATTTGTTGGTTGCCCGACGCTGCCTTATTTTTTGTTGGCGTTTACAGTGTCATTGCCCTATATTGAAAAGAAAACCCCATCGTCTATGAAATCGCTTCTCCTCTGCGCTACGATTCTGTCCGCTACGATTACGACTACTGCCCAGGTTGAATGGGCGCTCGATGAGCTATTCCCGGATAGCATCAAGACTTTTGTGGTGTCTCAGCGGGGGGAGCATTTGCTTAATTCCACCTACGGGTTTAATAGCCCCAAACTGGTAGTAGGAAATGAGGAAGAGCCGGAGGTATTCTTTCTCGCTGTACAGGAGAGCTTCGGAAACGGTAGTAGTACTCTTGATATTTCAGATATTATCGAACTGCCAGACTCTACTTTCGTTATCCCTCACATTACAGCTTGGATGGATAGTCAGGGTTGGGTGACTTTTGTAAGGTATTTCCAACATTACAATACTTTATGGGAAGATTCTGTACCACGCTGTGACCACAATCTTTCTCATAATCTAACCGGTCCTAAAGGAGATGTTTTCCCAACCGGTGAAATAGCCCTGCTTGGACCAGAGGCTCACTTCGGCTTCAACTATGCGAACAGTGGTGCGTTTTTTGTGGAATCCTGTCAATCCTTATGGGAATCCTCCTTTGAGTTCCAGGTGCAGGATCAAACGATCACTTCAGATGGGCGCTTGATTTATACCGGGCCTACTGGCTTGTACACGATTTCCGAACAGGGCGCGCCAACGGACCACTTTCCGCAGTGGCATTTCAACCTCCTTGAGCCCAATCAATACGACGGCATCATCGGCTACCGGCACGATTCACTCTTTGCCCTTTCACCTGATTTTGAAATCCTGCAGGTAGCTGATTTCACAGCCGACTCTATTTTGGATTTCTCCACCGGCTATGGTAAGGTAGCTGTGCTTACGCAAAGTCAGCAGGCTTATGTTTTCAATGACAGCCTTCAGTTGCAAAGCAGCTTCGCCCTGAATGAGGATAGCGAATTTTGGCGCGTAGACGTGGGGGCCGAATACCTCGGGCTTGCCGGTATTGAAACGTTTGGCTCCGATATGCCGACGGGAGGCACAGAGGCCTTTTTCTCCACTTCCTACACCTTTGAAGGCGAAGACTATGGCCTCGACCGGGACTTGGGCATTATTGGGTACCAATTAGGAGAAGTGCTTTACACACAGGGCGACCCGGCTTTTCCCGGCTTGAGCCGGACTTACTTTGACTCGGTTGTGGTCCTGGTCCAAAACTTTGGCGATGAAGCCGTCAGCCGGTTCAAGATCCGGTCTGCCAACCGCCCCGCCCGCTTTGCCTATGATGTTGAAGGGCAAGACCTTCTCCCCGGAGGCACTTTGGAAGTCAGGCTGAATAACTTCTGGATCCACACCGGGGGCGCTGCAGGAGACATCGAGCCCGTTTGCTTCTGGACCTCACACCCCGACGACAAGACCGATGCCAATTCAGGGAATGATGGCACTTGCGCTGATTTTGTAGTCAGCACGCCAATTGCATCTGAAGCAATGGAACTCAATATTTTTCCTAATCCGGCACAGGACGAGCTCTTTATTGACTGGAGTGGTTCCGGTACAGCCGGCGCTGCCACCTGCCGGATTATTCATCCCACCGGGCAAATTTTGGAGCAATTTGCGCTGCCCGCACAAGGCGACAACCCACTCCAGGTAAACATCAGTCCGTATCCGGCGGGCATGTATATCCTGTCTTTTCAGACTGCAGATGGGGAAAGCTTTGCCAGGCGCTTTGTTATTGCCCGGTGAGGCACATTTTTTCAGAGCTTCAATTCCACCCCAAATGTAAAGGTACGGGCGGGCAGGTAGGTGTTGCGGCGGTCAATGCCCCAGGCTAATACATTATCACTAACCGCGAATTCCGCATTACCAGTGCCTCCACCATCTGTGTACCGCACTTCCGGATCCACGCCAGTATAGGAAGTGATGGTGAACAGATTCTGGGCATTCACAAAAACACGGAGCAGCCGGTCAGTATCGTTACCAAGCTTAACCTGATATCCTAGGGTAGTATTGTCGAGGCGGAGAAAAGAAGCCTTTTCCACATGCGTGCTATTGAAGACAGCCGGTTCAGCAAGTGCGCTATTGAATGCCCCACCAACAGCGACGTTATAGCGGTCAATGGTCGCAGCACTACCATAGACTGCCCGGTTGGCATTAATCAGATCGTGACCAAAGACACCCCGGAAAAACACATTGAGGTCAAAGCGCTTCCAGGACAATTGATTACCAAAGCCCAATGTGAATGTAGGCTGAGCATTTCCAAGAACAGTATTATCCTCCCCTCCAGCCGTATAAACACCATTGCCGTTTTGGTCTTCAAACTGATACGTTCCGTCTTCATTAAGGCCTACGAAAACGGGGCCCCACATTTGCCCCATAAGTGCTCCGTCATCATGCTGTATGAGCGTGTTGGTCAGGCTGGAAACCACCGGTACCCCAAAGAAACCAACATTTTTAGCTGGGAGACGGTAATTTCCCAGGCGGGTACGGGCGGTAGCAACGACAGCAGCGATATTCCATTTTACAGCTGAACTGCGTACGGCAGCCCATTGCAGTTCCAGTTCAGCACCTTTTGTGATAAAGCATGAGATACTGATTTTTTCAGGTGTATAGGTCCCTTAAAAGACGAAGCTCTATATAGGAGTGTTGGGCAGACAGAAATATTTAACATCTGTGTGGAGTGTGTTAAAACTCCTCCTGAATTAAATTCTTAAAGGCTCAATCCCGTTTTACTGGCAAATAAATCCCGGGTATGAGGACGCTGACCATTTTTCTCTTTTTGATTTTGTTTTCCTTTGAGTTGACTGCACAAAGCCGTTTTTCCTTCGGTGTAGAGCTGTTCCCGCACGTATCCTGGGAGCAGGACCCGGCCATTGATGCTTACGGGCCAAGGTTTTCCAAACATGCCGGTATACAGGTGGGCTACCGATTGGGGCAAAACTTCCGGTTGCAGTCCGGACTGGCTTATACTGAAATCGGTGCCCGGTTCCAGTTTGACGGTGATGACCTCCGTTGGGGAACGCAGCATAACGGACAGGGCGGCTTCAACCCGGATATTCCTGCACCAAATATTGGTACGGTGACCCATAATACCGTGCATCGTTTTGTGGAAGTGCCTTTGAGGTTAACCTATCTTTCACCCGGTGAGCAGGCCCGTTTCTACCTGTCCGGCGGATTAGCGCCCCGAATTCATATCCAATCTGTAAACCGGACCAGGCATGAGCTACCGGACAACGGTGGTACAGACCGCCTTTCAGAACGTGTGTCTAATGCCGATTTCGACCGGCTACAACTCAGCATCCTGGGCAGCGCAGGCGTTGAAGTGAATATGGGTAAAACTACGTTCTTCGCAGGCCCCCGCATTCAGTACCAACAGCTCACCGGGGAATCAGAGTCGATTACCGGGCCTAACGCTTTTGAGCTTGGTTATGTGCAGCTCGGGCTGGAATTTGGGGTACGGTTGTACTAATTGGCTACCAAAGCGGTTTGGTATATAGACGTTTAACGTCAGAAAAGGCATGAGCAGTAGGCGTGCCCAGCACAAATGCCGTACTGTTGTAAATGGCTATTTCATCGTAGTACAGGATATTAAGGGGCACCGGCTCCCTTATTTGCCCCGTGCTCAGGTCAATGGGCGCCAGCAGATAGCCAGTCTCGTCGCGCAGCAGCGCATAGAATGACTCTGTTTTTATATCCTGAATGACCCGGCCATTCCAGTCTTTGTGTTGTACGTAGTGTGCCGGTATTGCCTGTTTTTGCTGGCCTTCGGCATCGAAATATTCAATCCGCTGTTCATCGTGGTTAAACAGGATCAACTCCCCCCCAGCCAGAAAGAGGAAATTGTCCTGAGGATTGTTGTAGAATACCCGCTGCAGGAAGTCCGCGTCTGTTTGGCGGGTGCGTATGTAATCGTTTTCTGCTCTGGACACATCACCTGTGTTGGAAATCGACTGGCCTTCCATAATCAGGCCGAGGTCTGCCATGTAATTGTCCAGCTGCTCTGCGTAAAGGACCTGCCGGAAATTATCGAGCGCGCCATTGGTAAGGCTGGCCCGCAGGTAGCGCTTCAGCAAGCCCTGATAAGCTACATTTTCATAATACATTGCCTCTTCGGTACTGCACCGGCAATCGCGGTAGGCACCAATATAATCGGTATACTTCATGGTCTCCAGGGGCACGATTTGCGCGCGGGTATAACCCAGGTTGATGTAGCGGTAGTTAGCCAGCAGGTAGAGGCGGTTGCGGCAGTTGACCTCAATGTCCGTGACGCGGCGAAGGTCCAGTTGCTGCTCAAAAAGCAATATCCCGTCTGTAGAACGGACTTCAATCCAGGCATTGCTCCCTGTGCGTTTCCGGCTGAGGGTAAAGAGGTAATCATCCCAAATAGCGAAGGCGAAGGGCAGGCGGTCATCCGGGCTGAGCTGCCGGAGTTTTTTCTGCGCGAGGACTTCCACTAGCGGCAAATCGGAGGGTACTGGTTGAAGGGTAATCTGAAGGGCAGCCGCCTGTTCTACTACTACCGTATCTGTGAGGTAGCCAATAGCGGAGACGCGGATTTGGGCCGGCCATTTTACTACGGAAAGCTCAAACTGCCCGTCCGCATCCGCAGCAGTGCCGGTCTTTTCCTTAAGGAGGAGCAGGTTAGCGAAAGGGATGCCATCGCCTGTTTCCGAGTCCTGTACGTTACCTCTGAGAAGGGCAGACTGCCCGGAAAGATAGAGTGACATCAGGCAGCACCCTGCAATAATCAAAAGTTTCTGTTTCATAGCTCAGTCCTTTTATTATCGACAAGTGAGCGGCTGTACGGTTCGCTAATGGCTGGCAGTAAGCCCTATTCAGGTGCATGGGTCCTCTTCTAAAGACGTTCCGCAATTGAAAGCGGCGGCCTCCTGTCTCCTATTCTGGTAATTTTTAGCACCCCCTGCTATCTTCTTTGGATATCAGCCCGATTTTGAAAACAAAATGCGCCCTTTCGTGTAATTTTAATATCATTCATTTCAGCGATGTTGGCACCCCGGGTTCATGCTCAGGGCCCAGCACACCTCACTAAAACTCAACATTAACGATGGAAAAGATTTTGAATGCCCGTATATGGATCTTGTTGATGGCAGTGCTCATGACCGCAGTATCCTGCACCGAGGAAGAGCATATGCTGCGCGGTACGACTACCAACCTGGAAGAGGAATTACTGATTGAGCCCATCAACGTTCAAATCATAGCGGCACCGGAAGATGACCGTCTGCCCTCCGACCTGAAAGCGGAAGTTACGGGTCCGCACGCTGATGAAGTCTACATGATGTCTGGCGAAAAGCAACTGATTTTGGAGGTCAATGAGACAGACCCTCGTCTGGCGACGCTGGCATTAGACATCCGCCGTGTGGACCCCATTACAGTAGATAATCCTGTAAAATTCACTTTGACCCTCACTGCTGCGGGTTATGAGGCAGTCAACCGCGTATTTCACCTTACAGACGCCAGCGGAGAAACCTGCGGGATCCGTTTAACGCGTGAGGACGACAATGACATCAAGGCGGAGGGCATCACTTCTGGGAGATAGAACGGCCGTAATGTAAAAGACCGAGGTGCTGTTCCAACTACAGCCCAACCAAAATATCGGACTAAGGGGCATTTCCACTGGAATGCCCCATTTTTATTCTAACCCTCAGATCAGCAAAGCTCCTTCCGGATTTTCAGAGAGGCAAGTAAAGCAAAAACAGCTGCACAGGAGGACTTACGCAGTCTTTCGCTTACGGAGCATACTCCAGGCGACAAAGCCCCCCAGCAGTATCTTCACAATAGCGCCCGGCCAGAATGGATAGAAGCCGTATTCAAGTGCCTTTCCCCATCCGTACAAGTGCGCCAGCCACAGCAGTCCACTGCCCACAATAACGACCGTGCCCAGCCCATTGGCCAGTAGGCTATAGCCCAGGTGCTGCCCCCATCCCCGGCGGCGCAGCAGCCCCATCACAATCGCTGCCAACAGAAAGCCAATCAGGAAGCCCCCGCTGCCACTGGAAAAGGACGACCATCCGCTGCCGCCTTCGGCAAAAACCGGCAGCCCCAGCCCACCGAGCAGCAGGTAAAGCAGCACCGCTCCCCCACCCCACGGGAAAGGGAGCAACAGCCCAACCAAAAGTACCGCCAGGCTCTGTCCGGTTATGGGAATGCCCCCCAGCGCTTCCGGCACAGGAATGGCGACTCTGGCCATGATGGTAATGAAGAGGGTGCTGAGGAGGAGGTTTACGAGTTGGGGGAAGAGGGTGCTAGGATTCATAAAAATTGTCTTTTCAGAAAACTCCACACAATTTGTTAGAAATTTTGTTTTTTTGAGGGAACTTTCAACTATGAACGGTACTTTTGTAGAAGTTGTCTAAAAAAGAATCGTGGTAAAAGCGAGATGGTTTGCACAAAAAGTTGCAAAAGGAGATATTTGGAAATCTCTTAACTTTTCCAACTCCTTTCACAACTATGCATGTAAAATTAACGAAGAAATTCATCACGCA
>JANSXW010000343.1 GCA_024742755.1 bacterium
AAACCAGGAGTTAGAGTCGGCCAAAAAGATGGCCGGCGTGATGGACCTCGATCAGGCAGAACAGCTGATGCAACTCTTCAGCGACTGCATCTTTGCGGTAGAGCGCAATGCCAATCCCAAAGTGCTCTTCCTCGATGCGTCCATACAAATGAACCATATCCTAAAACGAAAGCAACCGGACACCTACAAGGGCCTGAGCGCCCAACGGCTGTATTAGCCGGGAAGGCGTCCGTTCATATAAATTGACAATTGACATTATGGGATGTACAGGATGTACGACATGCGGCACAGGCACCCCAAACGGCTGCAAAAGCAATGGCGGCTGCGCCACCGGGGGCTGTAACCGGCTTAATACCTACGACTGGCTTTCGAGCATGGATGTCGTGGACACCGACCCTTTCGATATCGTGGAAGTGAGCTTCAAAAACGGTGCGCACAAAGGGTTTTACCGCAATCAGGACCACACCCGCTCTATTACCGGCGATGATGTGGTGGTGGAAACCGGCAACGGGCTCGACGTCGGCAGGATTACCCTGTCGGGAGAGCTGGTGCGCCTGCAGATGAAGAAAAAGAAGACCTCCGAGAAAGATGTCCTCCACAAGATCATCCGCAAAGCCAATGAGCGGGACCTGGAGCGGCTGGCAGAAGCCCGCAGCCTCGAAATGACGACCATGGTCCGCGCCCGCGCTATTGCCCGCAACCTCAAGCTGGATATGAAAATCGGCGATGTGGAATATCAGGGCGACAAGCGCAAGGCGACCTTTTACTACACGGCCGACGGGCGCGTCGATTTCCGGGAGCTCATCCGGCACTATGCCAAGGAATTCCGGGTAAAGATTGAAATGCGGCAGATTGGTGCCCGGCAGGAATCTGCCCGTATCGGCGGGCTGGGGTCCTGCGGGCGGGAGCTGTGCTGCTCCACCTGGCTTACGGATTTCAAGTCCGTGACCACCGCGGCTGCCCGCTACCAAAACCTGGCGATCAATCAGTCCAAGCTATCCGGCATGTGCGGCCGCCTGAAGTGCTGCCTCAATTATGAACTGGATACCTATCTTGATGCCCTGCAGCAGTTCCCCAAAAACGCCGACAAACTACAGACGGAAGCGGGTACCGCCATTCTGGTCAAGACGGATATCTTCAAAGGGTTGATGTACTATGCCTATCAGAAAGATTCCGGGCGGGGCAAGCTCTACACCCTGGAAGCCAGCCGTGTGAAGGACATCAAAGCCATGAACAAAAAGGGCGAAAAACCCGCTGACCTGGTCAGCCTGCAGGCCATCTTCGAGACCGATAATGAGGAGGAGACCGATATGGGCTTTGAGGACGTAACTGGCGTCATTGAATTGCCGGAAGAAAAGCGTTCCAAAAAGCGCCGCAAGAACAAGAAAAAGCCGGGCAACCGGAGCAAAGGCGGCAACAGCTCCTCCAGAGGAAGCAACAACAGTCAGGGACAAAACAAAGGCAGTCAGGACAAAGGCAACGGTGGCCCCAACAACAAAGGTGGCGACAAAGGAGCCGACAACAAAGGCAGCCAGGACAATAAAAAAGGCGGTGGCAAAAGCCGTTCGCGTAGCCGCCGCCGCAAAGGTGGCCGGGGGCGGGGCAATAACAACAATAACGGGAACAAAGGGGATGGTGATAAGTCCTAGTGGTCTGTCAAGTGTTAATTTATGGGTTGAGTGGGAGCGAATTTTGAGGCTAATCAACCTGTCCGCCGTACTTAGGTACTAAGGCAGGCGGGGGCGGATGTTCCCGCGCATAGCAGCGCTACGTAAGGGGTTATCCA
>JANSXW010000422.1 GCA_024742755.1 bacterium
CACGGTAGGTTCAGCGACTGGGGTGAAGTCGTAACAAGGTAGCCGTAGGGGAACCTGCGGCTGGATCACCTCCTTTCTAAGGATGTTTGTCATTTGGGCTCACGCTCTATGGCAACGTTCAAAGACAGCTGGCTTTGACCAGCAAAAACTATGCGGTTGTTTGTGCCGTCTTCGTTTCTCTTCCTTCATTTGCTGTTCCTCGCCGCTTGGCAGGGACATAGCCTGGTGCTACCGGGCAACCTAGTAATTGGGGCCGGTAGCTCAGGCGGTTAGAGCGCACGCCTGATAAGCGTGAGGTCGGAGGTTCAAGTCCTCCTCGGCCCACCACCCTTTTCGGGGCCTTAGCTCAGCTGGGAGAGCGCCTGATTTGCATTCAGGAGGTCAGCGGTTCGATCCCGCTAGGCTCCACCATTTCTCTGGTGGTGGTTAGCGTCAAAACCGCATAGCAAGTGAAGAAAGTGTCTAAGTTTCCGAGGTTCATCCTCGGGATGTTTGTAATCGTAAGGGAAGATTGATCCGCCTCGCTGTTCATCGACAGCAAGCTCCTCACTAACCGGATGGAGTAACGAGGTGAGCCTGTCATAAAGGGTCAGTCTGTTAAAGAAACCAACAATGTCTGATCGAAACCCATATGTATGGGTGACGTGCCGTCTAGTACGGGGCGTTCACCTCTGCACATGAGTTTCAAATATGAGATCAAGCGTCAAAAGGGCATCCGGGGGATGTCTTGGCGGTAAGAGGCGATGAAGGACGTGGCACTCTGCGATAAGCACGGGGGAGGCGAGAGCACCCTTTGATCCCGTGATTTCCGAATGGGGAAACCCATCTCCGAGATGTATGACTATTACCTGGCTTCGGCTGGGTGCTGGTCTTACATTTCAATAGAGAGATATAATACACTGAATACATAGGTGTTATTAAGCTAACCCGGGGAATTGAAACATCTAAGTACCCGGAGGAAAGGACATCAATTGAGACTCCCTTAGTAGCGGCGAGCGAACGGGGACCAGGCCTGGTCTGAAATAAAGCAAAGCATC
>JANSXW010000065.1 GCA_024742755.1 bacterium
TGCGGCCGGGCAGGAAGTATGGTCAGGCCTGCTGCCGTCCGGCACCCACCGTTTGCCGGTGGACAGCTGGGCAGAAGGCTGGTACTTCCTGCACTTCACTACCGCAGACGGGCAGCGCGCCCATCAGCTAAAAGTGATGGTTCAGCGGTAAGGCATGAAGAGGAGTAAGGCTTTATGGACAAGCTCCGGCGGTGTTGGCTGTCGGGGCTTGTCTGTTTTACAACAACAAGGCTGCGTGCTTCCTCTGACATAAATCATTGCCAATTCCCCGCCACCAGCTTACCTTAAGCTTTCACGAAACCAAACCACAATGAAAGCCTTAGTCTGGTACGATTCTTTCTTTGGTAACACCCAGCAAATTGCCGAGGCGATAGCGGAAGCCATCCGCCCCTATGTGCGAGTAGTAGAACTTCAGCGTATCCAAAATGCTTCGCCGGAAGACGTGGAGCAGGCGGATGTGCTGATCATCGGGTCGCCTACCCGGGGATTTCAGCCCTCTGAGGATACCAAAGCCCTCCTGCGTCAACTGCCGCGCCACGCGCTAAGAGGGATGTGGGTAGCTGCCTTTGACACCCGGATTGCCCTGCATACCATCGAGAATGGCTTGTTCCGGTGGATTGTCAAAACCGGAGGCTATGCCGCAAGTACCATCCATAAAAGCCTGCTGCGCCATGATGGTCAGGCGGTTATTGCGCCGGATGGGTTTTGCGTGACAGACAAAGAAGGTCCACTGATGGAAGGTGAGCTGCAGCGTGCCCGCTCTTGGGGCAATAGCATCGGACAGATCGTGGGAGAAGAAATGGTGGTGGTGTAAAGTTATTTTTTCCTCATCCGGAACTCAACCGGGCCGCCATTTAGGGTAAACTTTTGGCTTAGGGGCTGGTAGCCTGCTCTTTGAGCGGAGATGGAATGGTTCAGCCGCTGCATGTCCAATGGGATGGTGACTTCAAATTTCCCAAATTCGTCGGTGGTGTCCCTTTGGTTCAGAATAAGCAGGCTTACGCCGGGTAAGGGCTCGGTCCCGTCTTCATTCAGGATTTGCCCGGACACCTTTTCCAGGCTTCCATCCGGTAGCACTTCAAGGGTAGTGCTTTTCCCGTTAAGGGTTAATGAATTTTCCTGAAGCTTCCAGTAATCGGCATTTAGTTTCACCCGGATTTTGCTGCCTCTCAGGGTGCCGGGCAGGGATTTGAAATCCGCCAGTCCATCTGCGTCAATCCTGGCGCTTTCCCACTTGTTTTCAACGAATAATTGCAAGGAGCCACCCTTCAGTTCAGGGTAAAGTCCGGCTCCGGTCACTTTGGGCTTGAGGCTAATGGTAAACTCAAAGGGGCCACAACCATCCGTGGTCACAACGCTGGCGGGATTGATTAGATAGACAACCGCAAAGACTGCCGCAGCACTGCCCGCTTTAACACCCTGCATCTCAAATTGCAGGAGCCCCGGCAGTTTGATGGCCGCAAGCCCGCCTCCCAGCGCCATTAGCAATCGGAATACCGTTGCCTGAGCGGCAGTAGGGCAGGGGATAAATGCGCCAACGACGATGGCTGTGCATACCAGCAGACCCAGCCCGGCTATCCAGGGTATATTTTGGGAAAGGTCGGGGGTGCCGGATGAAGCGCCCGATGTTGGTGCCGGGGTAGCCCCGGCTACGCTCGCTGCTTCCTGTGCAGTTTGCTGCAGCTTCGTTTTAGCAGTGGTTTGCGGTATTTTTTCAATAAGGCTTTGCAGGGACTGCTGTATCTGATTGAGCTGCAACTGATAGCTATCCGCATCAAGCGTACCGCTGTTGTAGCGCTTCTTAATGCCGTTATAGCGCCCGGCCTGATGAATGACATCCCGTTGAAAATAGGAATCGTCCGATGCTTCAGCGATTTCAGCCAGCGCATCAACGACACGCTCCAGTTCGCCCTCGATCAGCCATTTGCGGAGTTGTTTAGGTGTTGCCATAGGGGTTCGGTATTTATGCCAAGATAGCGAAGATTTCCGAACTGTCTGCCCGGCTTTACCATTCCCCACCTGCACCGCCACCACCGGTAAGGCCACCTCCGAAGCCACCGAAGTCGCCCCAGTCGCCTCCGCCACCGCCGCCGGACCAGCCTCCACCGCCGCCTCCAGACCAGCCACCGCCACCGCCAATCCAGGGGAAGGGGAAGATCATCCAGCCGCCACCGCGCCGGCCTCGCCGTCTGCGGTCCATATCGTAGCGCCCGCCCCGGTAGTAGCCGCCATCGTCATCATCGTCCCCACCGCCGCCCATACGGCTGAGCACTACGATGAGAATAATGACAAACAGGATGACCAGAATAGCAGGAATCCCACCTTTGGCTTCCTGCTTGCCATCAGCCTGCTGTGGGGTGTCATTGGTGTATTCGCCCTGCGCCAGTTCCATGATGGCACTCGTGGCCCGGTCGAGCCCGCGGTAATAGCGCCCCTCCCGGAAATTGGGCGTGATGATTTCGTCGATGATCCGTTTGGCAAGGGCATCCGGCAGAAAACCTTCAGCGCCGTAGCCCGTCATGATGCGAACCTTGCGGTCATCACGGGCTACGTAAATGAGTGCGCCATTGCTATTTTCCCGGCTGCCGCCAATGCCCCAGGCTTCGTAGTATTCGAGTGCCCGGTTGAAAGGGTCGCCGCCTTCAAGCGACGGTTCCGTTACAATAACGATCTGCGTGGAAGTCTGCCGCGCATACTGTGCCAGCTTTCGGGTCAGTTGGTCATCCTCCTGCCGGGACAACAAGCCTGCATAGTCATTGACCACCTCATTGGTGGGCGCAGGCACGGGTTGTTGAGCGCCAAGCGGTAAGGCAATTAGCGTGAAAAGGGCAAAAATCCAGGTCTGTAATCTCAACGTCTCAGTTTTAACTGTAGGAAATATCATCGGGCAGCTCGTTTTCATCGTCGGACTGATAGGGGAAGAAGGCCTTTAATTTAGCGCCGGCTTGCTGTATCGCCGCACAAACCCCGTCAGCGTAGTTGCCGCTTTTGAAGTGGGCAAGCATGATGTCCCGTTCTTCCGACCAGAAATCTTCGGGCACCTTTTCATTAATGCCCTTATCGCCCAGGATGGCAAATTTGCGCTGTTCCGGCGCGATGAAGATGAGCACGCCGTTGCGGGCTTCTGTCTTGTGCATTTCCAGTTTCAGAAAGGTCTTTTGGGCGGCCTGAAGCACATCGCCTTTCAGGTTGTCCTCCAGGTGCACCCTGATCTCGCCTGAGGTGTTAAGCTCAGCTTCCTGAATGGCATCAATAATACGGTCTTCTTCTTCGGGTTGGAAAAAGCGGATCATACAGTATAATTGGCCCGGGCAGCTTTTGGGCTGCCCGGTTTCAAAAAAATCTAGAATTCTACGGTCGGTGCATTTTGCGCACTCGCCTCCGCCTCAAACTGCGCTCTCTGATCGAAGCCAAACAGGCCGGCAAAGAGGCTGCCCGGGAAGCGGCGTACTTTCTTATTGTACTCCGTCACCACATCATTGAATCGGTCGCGCTCCACCTTAATGCGGTTTTCGGTGCCCTCCAGCTGCGCCTGCAGCTCGCGGAAGTTTTGATTGGCCTGCAGTTGCGGATAACGCTCAGACACGACGAGCAGACGGCCCAGCGACTGTGACAGTGCGCCCTGCGCCTGCTGAAACTCCTGTAGCTTCTCTGCGCTTAGGTTGGAAGGATCGATATTGACACTCGTTGCCCGGGAGCGTGCCTGCGTAACCTCGGTCAGCGTGCTTTTCTCAAATTCTGCCACCCCTTTTACGGTGTTGACAAGGTTTGGGATCAGGTCGGCACGGCGCTGATAGGCACTCTGTACCTTTGACCAGGCATTTTCCACATCCTCATCCATTTCGACGAAGCCGTTGTAGCTGTTACAACCACTTACAAATAGTACCAGCCCGAGGCCGATCAGGATAATAGGAAGAAGTAATGATCTCATTGGTGTTTTGAATTTTAGAGTCTAAAGTTGATTGAAAAGCAGTTGGGGTTCCATTCGGTTCGCCAAGACTGCCAAATTGTTAGACGAACGCATACCGGGAAGTCATTTTTGCTCCCGGAAAGCCTGAAGCAGGGCCTCGGCAGCATGAAAGGACGACTGTTGCCCGTTCATAACCTGCCGTTCCACTTCTTCAAGCTGACTGCGCACGGTTTCATGGTTAAAAAACAACTGTCTCAGCTCCCGGTTTATGGTTTCGTGCAGCCAATAGCGCGCCTGGGCACGACGATTGTGCTCAAAGTAGCCATTGGCGCGGGTTTGTTCCTGATAAGCCTGAATGTCTTTCCAGACTTCCGGGATGCCCATGCCAGTGGTGGCAGAACAGATTTCCACCCGGGTTGCCCATTCACTTTCCTTAGGCGGGAATAAGTGCATGGCATTGCGGTATTCCTGTTTGGCTTGTTTGGCAAGCGGCAGGCGTTCTCCATCTGCTTTGTTAACTACTGCAAGGTCTGCCATTTCCACAATACCCCGCTTGATGCCCTGCAATTCATCACCAGCACCTGGCAACAGCAACAAAAGAAAGAAGTCGGTCATGGAATGCACCGCTGTTTCGGACTGCCCCACGCCCACGGTTTCAATCAGGATCGTATCGTAGCCCGCCGCCTCACAGAGTATAATCGCCTCCCGTGTCTTGCGGGCCACTCCGCCCAGCGATTCTCCCGCAGGGGAGGGGCGGATGAAGGCATTCTCCTGATGCGCCAGCTGCTCCATCCGGGTCTTATCGCCCAAAATACTGCCCTGCGTTACCTGGCTTGTAGGGTCCACAGCCAGCACCGCCAGTTTGCGGCCTTCCTTCAGAACGTGCAGCCCAAAGGCTTCAATAAAGGTACTTTTGCCCACGCCCGGCGTCCCCGTGATGCCAATCCGGACAGACCGGCCGCTCTTTGGCAGGCAGGCTTCAATGATCTGTTGCGCCAGCGCCTGATGTTCCCGCCGCGTACTCTCTATCAGAGTGATGGCTTTAGCCAGTGCCACCCGGTCCCCCTTTTGGATGCCGGTGGTGTAATCCTCCAGCCCCCACGGCTTTTTCCGGGCACGCCTGAGGTTAGGGTTGAGGCTGCCGGGAGAAATAACGCCTTTTTGGGTATGCCGGCCGGTGGGGCTTTGATCATCAGGCATGTTGGACTCGGGTATTTGGTACAGCAGCTAACTTAAGGAATCCCTTTGGATTATTTTTAAATACAGGGTATACGTTAAAGAGCGATCTTTAACAACTAAAACGTATCACTATGAAATGGATTCACCTACTACTGCTTCTGGCACTTGCTACCAGCGCCGCCGCACAAATGCCCAACACACTGTCTGATGCAGATAAGCTATACGGCTTGTCAAAGTTCTGGCAGGAAGTCAATTACAACTTTGTTTACCTTAATCAGGTAGACCGTGAAGAATGGGATGAGGCTTACAAAAAGCTGTTGACGGAGGTCCGGGAAACAGAAAACGATTATGAGTACTACCGCCTGCTGCAGCGCTTCTGCGCCCTGCTCAAAGACGGGCATACCAACGTATATTTCCCGGATACCATTCAGCAACAGCTGTACAATACCTACTTTGGAGACTACCGCCTGTTTCTGACCAATATAGACGGTAAGGCAATTGTAACCCGTGTCAACCTCAGCAAAAAGGAGGAAATCCCGATTGGCTCAGAAGTGATTCAGGTGAATGGCAAACCAACCGCTCAGTTTTTGCAGGATGAAGTCATTCCCTACATCTCCTCCTCTACTGATTATGTGCTGCAAGACTGGGCGGTGAGCAGAATGCTGAGCGCTCCGGTGGGCACAGCATTTGACCTGAAGCTCCGGCACCCGGATGGGGCCATTCAAAACCTGAGCCTTACCCACACCGAGACCACCGAAAAGGAGGTCTACCCACCATTCGAAGACCGTGAACTCTTAGACTTCAAATGGCTGGAGGAAGGGATAGCCTATGTCGCCCTGAATTCTTTTTCAGACCCGAAAATAGATACGCTGTTCATCGAATTATTGCCAGAACTGTATCAGGCCAAAGCGCTGATCGTGGACCTGCGGTATAACGGCGGGGGCAGCACTAACATAGGCCGGGATATTCTGCAGTATTTAACCACCGATACCTTACTATACGGATCGGCTTACCGGAGCCGGGAGCATGTGCCGGCCTTTAAAGCCTGGGGGCTTTGGGTCGAGCCTCAGGACACGGTAGGGGATAGCTGGGCAAAACGTGCCTTTTTGTCCCATCGCGATGCCTATTATTACAACTTTCCGTACGAAGCAGATACCATACGGCTAGATGCCCAACGCCTTTTGGTCCCCACTGCTTTGCTCACCGGCCACAATACCGCCTCGGCAGCTGAAGATTTCCTGATTTACGCCGATAATCAATCGCATATGGTTAAGATAGGGGCGCCTACCTTCGGCAGCACGGGACAGCCCCTGATGTTCGAAATGCCCGGCGGCGGCTCCGCAAGAATCTGTACAAAGGAAGATACCTACCCGGATGGGCGGAAGTTTGTAGGAGTGGGCATTCAACCGGATATCAAAGTCTATCCCACACTACAGGACTATATGGATGACAACGACCCGGTACTTCAGGCTGCCATCCTGCACCTGAAAAAGGGCAAGCCGTCGCAGAAATAACCGGGAAAGCGCTTCAGACAGCCTGCCTAACATTTCCCTTACACCTGTTAAAGTTCTTAATGCTTTGGTATTAAGAAATTAACAATTTATGCATTGGGTTGGATATCAAGGCATTGGAGTGTGTTTTGTGTTTAACGCTTCCGGTTGAGGCCCGGTATTTCTGTTAAACTCTGCTAAGGCCCGGTGAGGGTGGGTACAGGCTATTGATCTGCCCGTTTATTCTGTGCTTCTTTGTGATGTACCGATTGAAGACAATCTACACACCTGAAAACCCTAAACCCTGTTTTGTAAAGCTGTGAAATCAATGTAAACCCCAATTGACAAGAAGGGGAGCCATTTGGTTCCCCTTTTCACTACCCAAAAGACGCCGCCCCTGCAGCAACTATCGCATTTATTCCTTAACAGGTGAATTGCCGGTAGCGCTCAACCCGCTGTGGGGGCTTTATTGTTCCACCTGTGAAGCCACTTCCACACTCCAGGCTTCTGGCTTGCCGCCAAACAGGGCTTTTGTTTTCGCCCAGGTCCGCTTGAACAACTCCGAATGCCGGTACTGCTCCAGGGCGGCCTCGTCCTCCCAGTAACTGTAAGTGAAGAAAACTTCCGGCTGATCCCTGTCGCGCCAAAGCTCCAGATGATGGCAACCTGGAAAGCCCCGGATCAGCGCTTTGCTGGATTCAAAAATACCTTGAAAATCTGCTGTCTTTTCAGGCAGGAAAGTCAGTTTGACGATTCGTTTGATCATGAGCGGAATTCGATTTGAACGGTATCTTCTACATTAATCCCCAACAGGCTGCTGGCCTTGCCCATATTGATGGCAATTTCCAGTAAATCAGAGGAGTTGAACAGGCAAAGCGGCTCCCCGATCTCCACTTCGTGGTATTGGCGGCATAGCGTTCGGATAGGGTCGTTGCGTTTGAAGTAGAGGGCAAAAGACCGGTCTGCACCTACCTGTTCGAACAGGGAGCGGTTGATATTGGTGATCGCGTTGTCAAAGCTGTCCACAAAAATAACGGAGCCCCTGATTTGGGAAGGCCCGATGACCGGCTGAAGGGTGATGCGCTGCATGACCTCGGTTGTGGCGGCTCCCAGCTCAATAAGCGGCCGCCCCTGAGCTAAGTGCCCGATTGCCCGGGCGTAGATGCGTTCCAGCGACATTAGTTCCTCCGGCGCATACTCCAAAAGATGGTATTGGTTCGGTGCGTCCTCCGGGAAAATGAGCGAGAACAACCCATTGTCCGGTGCAATAAAGTAATGCCCGCGGTAGGCGGCTGCGAGAAACCTGGGCGTGCCCGAGGGGTAATCATTCACACTGATCAGATGGAGCGTGCCTTTGGGGAAGCTCTGCCAGGCATTCCGGAACAGGAAGGCAGCCTGCACGATATCGTAATTGCTCACCTGATGCGTGAGGTCAATCAACTGTGCGGAGGGCGCAGCGGTCAACAGCGCTCCTTTCAACTTGGGAAGGTCAAAGCCTTTGTCGCCGAAATCAGTGGTAAGCGTTACAAATGCCATAGGCTCAATGTGGAAATGAAGCGCTAAATTTAAAGGTAATGCGCTACTTATCCGAATTTTCCGGGCACACTCCTAAATTATTCCGGCCGGGGCAAAATTAACGTAATCTTGAAGCAAGAGGCGGCCCAAGGTTGAACTTTTATGAATATATTAGAGTTCTGAAAGCATTAATTCGAACTTGGCTAGGTTGCCTTCCTGATAAAGCGCAACGGGCAAGTTCTTCACCAAAAGGGATACCATTATATTGAGTGAGATCATTTTAACTGTGGAAAGTGTCGACCTCGTCGAGCTGTACGGTGAAAACAACAAAAAGCTGAATCTGCTTCGGGAAGCCTTCCCATCTGTCACCATTACCTCCCGCGGCAGCAGCGTCAAGATGGCAGGTGACAAGAAAGATACGCAGAAAGCCAAGTCGAAATTCGAAATGATGGTCCGCCTGTTGCGGGAGCACAAAGAGCTGCCTATGCAAATGGTGCAGGACCTGATCAACGGCAACAACCCATTCGAAGCACGGATCAGCAAGGAGAGCGCATCAAATAAGACCATCCTTCATGGCCGTAACGGGCGGCAGATCAAAGCCAAGACCCACAACCAAAAGCGGCTCATTGAGGCGAGCGAAACGAATGATGTGGTTTTCGCTATCGGCCCTGCGGGTACCGGCAAAACCTATACCGCAGTAGCCCTTGCTGTAAAGGCGCTAAAAAACCGAATGGTCAAGAAAATCATCCTGACAAGGCCTGCCGTTGAAGCTGGCGAGAGCCTGGGCTTCCTTCCCGGCGACCTCAAGGAAAAGGTGGACCCTTACCTCCGCCCCCTTTACGATGCCCTGGACGATATGCTGCCTGCTGAAAAGCTACAGCAGTTCATGGCCAACCGGGTGATTGAAATTGCTCCCCTGGCCTTCATGCGCGGGCGTACGCTGGACAACGCTTTCATCATTCTGGATGAAGCGCAGAACTGTTCGACCGCCCAGCTCAAAATGTTCCTGACCCGCCTTGGCCCTTCGGCCAAGTGTATTATTACCGGAGATCTTTCTCAGGTGGATTTGCCCTTTCATCAGAAATCGGGCCTGCGCCGTTCCATTGATTTGCTGGCAGGGCTCACCGGGATTGCCGCAATCAAATTGGATGCGGACGATGTGGTGCGCCACCGCCTGGTCAAGGAAATCATCCTGGCCTACGAACGGTCCGACGAAGAAATGCGCAAACGCCGCGAACAGCGCGAGCACGATAAAAAGAAAGAAGCAGAAAAAGAAACGGCCCAATCAAAGGCAACTGCTCAAGAAGAATAACTGCATACAACGATGAATTACCGAATTCGCATCAATAAAAAGAAAGAGGCTGCATTCCATAAAATGCTAAGTGCGCTGGAAGCACTTGGGGTGATCCTGGAGTACGAGCGCCTGGATAAAGATGCTGGCGAAGACAAGAAAGATAAAGCCGAGGAAGTGGCAGATCAGTACCGCGATTTGGTAGATTAGCGCTTCTAAATTCTGAGGTTTTCAGGTTTTTTCTCATTTTGTCGCCCTTTAGAGTTATCCTGACTATGACACTTACTTTAAGCAGGCCTGAGGGCACACTTACCGGGGAAATTACCCTGGCCGGTTCTAAAAGCATTAGCAACCGGGCACTGATTATCAGAGCGCTGAGCGGCGCCGATTTCCCTATTCACAAATTGGCCAATGCCAAGGATACCGTATTGTTGGAGGCATTATTGCAATCCGCTGACGATACCCTTGATGCCGGTGCCGCCGGGACGACCTTCCGGTTCCTCACCGCTTATCTGTCCATGCAGCCCGGCGAGCAGGTGCTTACCGGTACGGAACGGATGAAGCAACGGCCTATCGGTGTTTTGGTGGATGCGCTGCGGAAGCTCGGCGCCAAAATTGACTACCTCGAGCAACAGGGTTATCCGCCCCTGCGGATAGGCCCTCCCGATGGGTTTGGCAAAACCAATACCCTGTCCATCGCCGCAAATACCAGCAGTCAGTATATTTCTGCCTTGCTCATGCTGGCGCCAACCCTTCCGGAAGGGCTACGGCTGCAACTCGAAGGCGAGATCGTCTCCCGCCCTTATATCGAAATGACCCTCTCCCTAATGAACTACTTTGGTGTAAGCCATCGGTGGGAGGGGCAGGCTATTATCGTGCCGCCTCAGTCCTATGTGGGCAAGCCTTTCACCGTGGAAGCAGACTGGTCGGCTGCCTCTTACTACTATGCTATGGCTGCTATTGTACCGGAGGCTGATCTTCGCCTGAATGGCCTGTTCCGGGAGAGCGTGCAGGGCGATGCCGTCCTTTCCGAAATGATGACCGAATTTGGGGTGGAAACCCACTTTGACGAGACAGGCGTCCGGCTGAAAAAGTCAGCAGATGCGGTGGTGCCGGACGAGTTTACCTGGGATTTCCTGAAATGCCCCGACCTGGCACAAACCCTTGCCGTATGCTGTGCTGCAGTGGGGACAAGCGGTACGTTCTGTGGCCTGGAAACCCTTCGCATTAAAGAAACCGACCGCATCCTGGCGCTTCAGCAGGAACTGCAAAAGGTCAACGCCAACCTTATCGAACTGCCCCCCACCGGAGAACGCACCTACTTTCAGACACAGGGCAAAACGCTTTTCGCTTCCACTCCAACTTTTGCCACCTATGAAGACCACCGGATGGCGATGGCTTTTGCGCCCCTGGCAATACAGCATCCTATTGAAATCGAAGAACCGGATGTGGTTGTCAAGTCTTACCCGGACTTTTGGAAAGACCTGCAGAAGATAGGTTTCGAAGTAGCCTGAAAATTAAAAAGCCGGTTGAACATGTTCAACCGGCTTTTTAATTATCCATCAGAGGCAATATCCAGGATTTTTATCTCCACCCTTTGGTTCTGTTTTCGCCCGTAGGCGGTCTTGTTAGAGGCAATCGGCTTGGTTTTGCCATAGCCTTTGTACTGGAGCCGGTCGCGGTTAATGCCCCTGTTGATGAGGTATTCTGCAACTGACTTAGCCCGGGCAGTAGACAATTTAAAACAGTAATCATCTGGCGGAAGGTCATTCGTGTGCCCCCCAATTTCGATGGCTACATCCTTATTTGTTTTTAGGAATTCAAATACTTCATTTAGTACATCCCTGGAGTCGCTGGTAATGCTGGAGCTGTCAGCGGGGAAGTATAGCTTATCAAGGGTAATGATTTTGCCTTTCTCCATCTCGGAGCGCTTTACCCCTGCAATGGTGGGCTCCGGTTTTGGAGGCTTCACTTGCTGCGGTTGAGGTTTGGGGTCCGGCTCAGTAGCGGGCTTTGGATCTGCTTCAGGAGTGTCTGCAGGGATATTGCTTGCTATTGGCTCCGTGGTTAAGACTTCCTCAGAGGGCTGCTCCACTTCCGGTAGTTCCTGAGGGGCCTCCGGGATTTCTTCAGAACAGGGTATAGGGGTAATTGCTGAGGCGTTGTCTACCAGTACATTTCCATTGTAGGGAAACAGAGTGGGGGTTTCGTAAAAGGCCTCTATCAGAATGTGTGAGTAGGCTTGCCTGGGCTCGAACTTAAAGTTGTACTGCATCCACTGTGAGGCTTTGATCAGGCCGGTTTCATCCAGCAGGACAGACCGGTCGCAATTGCTGCTGAACCCACCATAAATCCGGAGCTTAACCGGTTGATTAAAGTTGGTGCGCTGCTCTGTCGTGCGGCTGATGCTTACGTAGTAAGGCGAGCGGGCCAGGTGGAGGCTGAATTCGTAACAGATGCCCGGCTTCATGGGGCTGCTCAGCTTTTGGGTTACCGCTTCGTAAGTTTCATTATCGCGAACCACCATGCCCAGATAGGTCGACCCGTCCGTTGCCGGGTACGTCACGGCAAAATCACCGCTGGGCTGCGTATCAGGAGGGGATTCGCCGGCAAAACCACAATCCTGCCATCCGACGGGTGGATGGCTGTGGCGGGGAAAGTCTTCAAAGGAGGGGTTGTTGAGATAAATAGCTCCCTGGCTCGTTCCTAAAACGACCGAACTGAGCAGCAGGGCGAAGGACAGAAAATGTTGTTTCCTCATGTGATGAATTTTGTCTTAAGCTATCGGGCGGATTCCTAAACGTTGCGTGTTGATCTGGTTATTGAGTAAAAATAAGGGAATCTGTCAATTGTTGCACTTAAATCCGAAATATGGCAACATATGCTCCGCGAATAACGAAGAAAAACAGATTTTTAGCATAAATGTGCCCGAAAATCGCTTGCTGAGGCGGTAACTGCGAAGGGAGGAAGCCGGCAGCAATGCCAATGGCGCTGCTGCCGGCAGCCTGTTTTAGCTAAAGGCATTCAGGCCGGTAACATCATGGCCTGTGATGAGCAGGTGAATGTCATGGGTGCCTTCATAGGTCAGCACCGTCTCCAGGTTCATCATGTGGCGCATGACCGGGTACTCGTTGGTGATGCCCATGCCGCCGTGGATTTGGCGGGCCTCCCGTGCCACTTCCAGTGCCATGTGTACGTTGTTGCGCTTGGCCATCGAAATCTGCGCCGGCGTAACTTTGCCTTCATTGGCAAGGGTGCCTAAACGCCAGGCCAGCAGCTGGGCTTTGGTGATTTCGGTAATCATTTCCGCCAGTTTCTTTTGCGTCAGCTGGAAACCGCCAATCGGGCGGCCAAACTGCTCGCGCTCCAGGGAGTAGCGCAACGCAGAATCATAACAGTCCATTGCAGCGCCGATCGCGCCCCAGGCAATACCAAAGCGGGCCTTAGACAGGCAGGACAGCGGGCCGCGCAGGCCTTTGATGTCCGGGAAAACGTTCGCTTTAGGCACCCGTACGTCCTCAAACACCAGCTCGCCGGTGATGGAAGCCCGCAGGGACCATTTGCCGTGGATTTCCGGTGCAGAGAAGCCGGGCATGTCTTTCTCAACGACCATGCCGCGGATTTTGCCTTCTTCATCCTTCGCCCACACCACAGCGATATCCGCCACAGGGGAGTTGGTGATCCACATTTTGGCGCCATTCAGGATGTAGGCATCGCCGTCGTCCTTGATATTGGTCACCATACCGCCCGGGTTGGAGCCATGGTCGGGCTCTGTCAGGCCAAAGCAGCCGATGAACTCGCCACTGCCAAGCTTAGGCAGGTACTTGCGCTTTTGTTCTTCAGAGGCGTATTTCCAAATTGGGTACATGACGAGCGACCCCTGTACAGAGGCCATGGAACGAATGCCGGAGTCGCCCCGCTCCAGTTCCTGCATGATCAGGCCGTAGGCGATTTCGTCCATTCCGCCACCCCCGTACTCTGCCGGGATGTTGGGCCCGAAGGCACCGATTTCCGCCAGGCCTTTGTAGAGGTGCTGAGGGCATTCCGCGCGTTCTGCGTACTCCTCGATGATCGGGCTGACTTCCTGCTTTACCCAGGTGCGGACGGCATCGCGCGCCAGCAGGTGGTCATCATGCAGCAAATCATCCAGCATGTAGTAATCGTGGCCCTGAAAGCGGTCTTCGCGGGCTTTTTTTTCTATAGTGCCGTTAGGGGCATGTCCATTGCTATGCATAAAAAAATCTTTTATTTGGCTAAGTAGCCTCAAAGGTAATCATTTAGGGGTTTCCGCACCACCGTCTTACCTGGTTGCTACGTTTTTTTGACAACAGAGGTTCACCCAAAGGCTTCCCCAAAAACAAAATGCACAACTGGTTTTGTTCCACTACTAATTGTAATTTGAAGCAGCAGGAACCTATTTTTGACCAAAATGAATCATCATGGCCACTATTGCACTCGAAGGCGTACGCTTTTTTGCCCGGCACGGGTACTACGAAGAGGAACAGGAACTGGGCAATACCTTTGTGCTCGACGTGATTGTCAACGCAGATGCCGAACAGGCCGCTGCGACCGACGAGCTATATGAAGAAGTGGAGGAAGAAGAAATCGAGGAAGACGAGCCCGCTGCCACCACCGTCAACTATGAATTGCTTTACTTCATTTGCCAGATGGAAATGAAGACGCCGGCCAAGCTGCTGGAGACCGTTGTGGAACGGGTGGCCGACCGGATCCGTGCTTTTGAAAATGTCACCGGGTACCTCATCCGCTTGCGTAAGCTGAACCCTCCTTTGGGCGGGCAGGTGCAGAGTGCCTGGGTGATGACCATGGGCGGCGACATGGACCTTTCTTACCTGCAGCTGGTAAAAAAACTAAAATAACCAAACTTAACGACGGGGTCATGCCGTTACTTTCTGGACAACCCTTTCGTCACAAGTCAAAAAACAACAATGAACCGGACTACTATTGTGCGACAACTAACCGTAATGCTGCTGGGGGCTTCCCTTTTTATCGGTTGTACCAGCCAGCAAATTCAATCTACCCTGGACACCCTTGCTAATGCCGGCGGTGGCGGGCTCACCAATGAAGAGATTGGTAAAGGCCTGAAACAAGCCCTTGAATTTGGAATCTCCGAGGGGGCGCAGCGCCTGTCTCAGGAAAATGGCTACTATAAGAGCCCCTACAAAATACTATTGCCCGAAGAAGCCCGAAAAGTAGCGGACCGCCTTCAGAATGTGCCCGGCTTCAATCAGGTGGAAGAAATCATTCTTGAAAAAATCAACCGTGGTGCTGAAGATGCCGCTGCCAAAGCCAAGCCGATCTTTGTGGATGCCATCCGCAGCATGACTTTCCGCGATGCACTGGACATCCTTACCGGCGATGATGACGCGGCCACTGCCTACCTCAACCGCGTGACCTACACTAAGCTGTATGACGAATTCAACCCCGTAATCGTAAACTCGCTGGACAAATTTAACGCCCGCCAATATTGGGGAGATGCTGTGAATGCCTACAACAAAATCCCATTTGTGGACAAAGCAGATCCCGATTTGGACGACTATGTGACGCGTCAGGCGCTGGCAGGGCTGTTTGATATGGTCGAGAAAAAGGAGCGGGATATCCGCAATAACGTAAGTGCCCGGACCACGGATCTGCTGAAGCGGGTCTTCGCGCGGCAGGATGGATAATCGCAACAAAAAAAGCCCGCCACAAGGGGCGGGCTCCACTGGCTTAAATGCCAGCTCTGGATTCGAGATTTGGACAAGTTAATGCCCCGAAACTAATGGCAAGCTCATCCGTGTGGATGGGCTGTACAAACCAAAACTATTCAAATCTGTATATCGCGTTGGCGCTTGCTGTCGGGACAGGCATCTCTTCGGCGTCGAGCCAATAGACTCGCCCGCCATTGAGATGTGTCTGAACAGCCGCCAAATCAAGCAAATCACGATATTCATCACGCTTACCGAGCGTAATCTCGTTTTTGTCATAATCAAATTTCCCCATCAGGTGCTCGCCTTTTTTAATGAACAGGGTTTCCACCTTTTCATAAGCTGCGGCAGGCACGATTTGCCGGGGCGCTGCTGATGCCCGGTCTTTGGCCATTGCTGCCTGAAACCGGTTCAGGTCTTCTGCCTGCTGCGATTCAAAGTGGCGGCTGATGATGCTCCAGGCTTTTTCGTGCAGCATGGCCGGGTTAAGTTGTTCCGGGTTCCCACTAATGTTTTCTGTGAAGAGGTTGCCATACTCGTTAACCGACTGATAAATCGGCAACAAATAGTCTACACAGGCAATGATCATAGGTGGCTTTTCGTCGTAGAGCATTTTCATGAGCCCCTTGTTGACCTCACGGAAGTAGGCTTCAATGTCTTTTTTCTTGTCATCCTGCCCAATGCCTTGCCCGTGGTAAATGGCATTTTCGCCTCCGTCGCGCCCACTGCTGTGGTGCTGCAGCGCATCGTGTGAATCGGAAAGCACAAAAGCATCTTCCATGCCTCCTGTAGGCACGAGGTCCTCTATTTTTACCGGCGTAATGCTGTACCGGTCCCCTTCGAAAAACCGTACTTCATTCTGGCTGAGGGCGAGGAGGAAAAACCGGCTGCTTCCCCCCAGTACGGGGAGCATGGGACTAAGGTGAAAGGTGTCACCGACAAAAACATAAGTATCGAAAGTAACCGGCAGGATTTCATAGTGGAAGAAATCATCAGGCCCTGCAAAAACAGCCAGGCCGTCCGAAAGGTAGGACCAGAAGCGCTCTTTTTCCAGCAATTCCCGGGCAGGGCGGAGGAAATGTTCAGCGTCTTTGGCATTCATGCCTTTTTCTTCCAGTTTCGTTTGCGCGGCCTTCAGGGCATTTTTGTACCGGATTTGGTCTTCCTGGCTGTGGTTGGCACGATAGGTGGGGATGTATATGGAAAGCAAGTTCGAGCCATTCATTTTTGCCAGCGTATTAAATTGCTTTTCGTCAATCATATTATAGATTTGGTTTGGTTGAATCTTTCAAGCTGAGGGTTAGTTTCGCGTAGCCTTGAAATCAAGTATACTTTTCTTGCTTTTTACGCATTCGGAGCACGATCAGCACGATCAGCAGCAACACGAGCGCAATCCAGATGGAAGGCGTTTCATACCAGGCCGGGTCATCCGGTGTCGCGAATCTTTGATCGCTGTATGGGCTGTCGCTGGAAGCCGGCGCCTGTGCTATCAGGCTATTCGCAAAGATCAAAGCCGAAAAGAAAGCGTAGAGCAGCTTATTCGAAAGGTTTGTCATAAGTTATTTGTAATGAGTTGTTTATAGATAGAACGAGGCGGGTAGTAGCATGTTCGAAGCTGAACACTCAGTAGCCCATGCCGTTTTGAGAAAAAAGAAAATACAGTGGAATATGCCAGTTCAGTTTGAGGGGTTACAGTCTGATCACATCAAAGCCTGCTTTCTGAAAGCTTTTCAGGCATTTCCTGAATTGCACCGCCATAATATCATTGTCAGGCAACGCAAAATGGCGAAGACGACTATGAATGCACAGCCTATACTCAACTGGGCTTTTTTCTCCCGCTCCAGGCGGTCCTACCTGATTAATTTTACCGACAACATGCATGTGGAAGACCGCATCGCCATCCACGAACTACCTGAAGAGGTACTGGTCGGGTGGTTTGCCCATGAGCTCGGGCACGTCTGCGATTACCTCCACCGGGGCCTGTTGAGAATGGTGCAATTTGGGCTGGGGTACCTGCTGTTGCCCAACTACCGGGCAGGAGCAGAGCGCATTGCTGATATCTTTGCCGTGGAGCACGGTTTTGCAGAATCGATCATCGCGACCAAAAAGTACATCCTGGACCACTCGGGTTTATCGCCTTCCTATAAACGCCGCATAGAGCTGTATTACATGTCGCCCGACGAGGTGGCGATGATCGCTCAGGGGGCTCCTGCCAATGCGCTGACTATTGATCAGCTGCTTTAGGCACCCACCGCCTTGCGGCTAAAGTCCAGCAAACCCTGCATTTGTTCAGCCTTGAGCACGCGGGGCATTTTCATCTGCCCGCCTTTTTTCTTTCGTTGTTCCAGCCAGCTGTAAATGGTGGATTCAGACAGGGCGGTGAGTTCAACTGACTTGAGCCCTTTGCTTCGGGCTACTGCATAATTCTTATTCCTGGATTTCAATGCCTGGTCGAGGCGCTCCGCAGCGCTGCCCTCATCCACCTCCTCCGGTGTGGCGATCACCCACTGATGGATGAAATCACCGTCCTCATTTTTCATCGCCGCCACGGCAAACTCATTGACCGGCATGCCCAACCCTTCGCTCAACTCCTGTATAGCGGCATTCATTTTTTCTTCAGACAGCTGCGAGCCCACCACGTTGAGAAAATATTTGGTACGCCCGGAAATCTTGATTTCCAGCTGGTCCAGGTCCGTGAATTTGATAGTGTCGCCAATCATGTAGCGGTACGCGCCGGCAGGGGTGGAAACCAAGAGTGCGTAGTCGACCCCTTCTTTGACCTCCTTCAGGGTGAAAACTTCAGGATGGTCGAGCATATTGCCGGTTTCGTCAAAACCGCGTTCATCAAAGGGGATGAATTCGTAAAAGATGCCATGGGCTGCAGCAAGCCGCATATTCATAGTGCCGGGGCGGGCATTGTAGGCGAAGAAGCCCTCCGATGCCAGGTAGGTATCGAGGTAGGTCAGCGGGCGTGCCAGCAGTTTTTCCAGGCTTTTGCGGTAAGGCTCGAATGCCACGCCGCCCGTAGCGTAGAGAGAAAGGCTGGGCCAAATCTCATGGATATTATCCAATTTGTGGTAGTCAACAATCTCCTGCAGCATCAGCTGTATCCAGGAAGGGATACCGGCAAGTGCGCCAATGTCCCAGTCCGGAGCTGCTTCCGCAATGGCCCGCACCCGGTCATCCCAGTTGTCGATTTGAGCAATTTCAATCCCCGGGCGGTAGAAACCACTAAACCATCCCGGAATATTGTTGGTATTAATGCCACTAATCTCTCCTTCCAGATGCCCGTTGGGGTGCTGTTGCAGCTGTGCAGAACTGCTCAGCATTAAAATTTCTTTTTCAAACAACTCAGGGGGAAGGTCAAATTGTGCCAGATGCTCTGCCTGTGCAATGCCAACCGACCTTACAGATTCCAGCATAGCTTCCGTTACGGGGATGCGTTTGCTTTCCTTGCCAGTGGTGCCGGAGCTGAGTGCGAAGTATTCAGGCTTACCCGGCCAGGTGATATCCGGCAGCCGCTGCTGCTGTTCCCACCAGGCTTTATTCATCTGGTCATAGTCGAAAATCGGCACAGCCTGTTGATAGGCAGCTATAGGGTCGTCCGCTTTTCTAAGGCCCGAAAAGCCGTAGTAAATGCCAAATGCCGTGGCGCTGGCCGTTTGGAGTAATTTCAGGAGTTGCTCCTCCTGCTGTTTGACGGGGTCTTCCTTATCTGTGCTAAAATTGTGCTTTAAGGTAATTGCAGATTTGACAATGCTGCCGAGGATGGCCATTCACGTTTGGTTTGGTTCACTTGGGAAACGGCTCCTGTCCGGCAGGTGTTCGCTTCCCAGGTGCCCCTCGCGCGATAACAGCGGCAAAGTTTAAACAACCTTTCTTAAACCGATGTTAAGAAGTTGTCAAGAGATGACTTCTCCGGCTAATTTATCTTATTTTTGGTCGTAAATACCGATTGCTGTAGATTAAATCCTGCAATGCAGGTGTTTCATCCATGCATCCAACCATCGTCATCCTGTCAAAACCATAGTAAAAGCGTAAAAAAGTTACCGGCTTGATGAAACAGTACTTTCTCGACCGTCAGTTAAAAAGAATAGAGCGGGAAGCCAATGATGAGTTCCTGCAAATCCTGTCTTTTGGGGCTCAGTGTTATTCTACGCCTGAATTACAGGATTTACTCAGGCAGTTAGACAAGAAAGTACAATTGCATGCCTACTACAGGCGTATCGTATTCATCATCGGTGCCTCCACCACGCTTTGGATTGCCTTCTGTTTTTTATTTCAGAGCCTCGACTATTCCATTGGCGTTTATGCCACCCTTGCTATGGTGCCAGTCTCCATCATTGGCTTTACAGCGGGCAATATCTTCCTGAACAAAAAATACCGGGCAGTCCGTGATGCCAGCCTGGTGGAAAAGATCATCGTGGAGGAACTCGACCGCCGCCGGAAGGATGCTTCCATTTACTAGCATTGACCGCAAATCCCGGCGTGTACAAGGTGCCCGTACCGCAGTAACTCATGATCTGACGGGTATGCATTCGAGAAGTCATACCTTTTGAACACGTGCGAAACGTGACTTTTTCGAGAAAACCCTTTATTCTTATTGTTTGAGTCAGGGTTTGTACGATCAACTACGGATCGGGAACATCAATTCCTCTGCCGCAGAAGCCAAGATTGCCAAAAAAACCTGATTTGCTGAAAAGTACCAACAGTGCCGTTCCTGCATCACTTCGAGGCAAGGGCTTTACCGCCTGTGCTGCCTGAGTGGCAGAAGGATGGGCTGTTCGTCATAAACACTCATACTGGAAACAGACAAACCTGACAAAGATGAGCCGTTCGCTCTCCATGCCGGGGGGTTCCGAAATTAGAGCCTCGAATAATTTGATCAATTACCAGAAAGTCTTAGAGGCCTTCGGCTTTGGGACCTTAATTGTGTGCAAAGATGGCAGCATACATCTGGCCTCTAACCGTGTGGCGCAAGAGCTGGGTTATGAAGCCCAATTGCTGTCCAATAAACGGATTTTTGAAATCAACCCTCACCTGAGCCTCATTCAGTGGCGAAAGAAATGGAAAGAACTGGTGGAAGCCCGGCACCTGGAAATGGAGACGGAGTTTATGAATGCCTCCGAGATGCTCTTCCCGGTTCAGTTACGGCTGTCCCTCATTGAGCACGACGGCGAGCCCTTCTGCCTGGTGAGCGTCAAAAACCTCCTCCATGCCAACCGTTACAAAAAACTGCTCCGCCTCACCACGGAGGTCAGTCAGGTAGGGGGCTGGGAATGGGACCTGGTGACCAACCGCATCATGCTGACCGAGGGCGTCTATGCCCTTCTGCGCATTCCCAATCAACAAATGGATAAGGAGCAGTGGGCCGCGCTACTGGAAGACCGGTTGCCGCCGGAAGACCACAAAGCCTTCGACCTGAATCTCCGCAGTGCTATTGAGTCGGGCGAACCTTGCCGTTTCGACCTGCAGGTGCAGCAGCCTGAAGGCCACTACAGCAAGATGTCAGTGACCATTGTCCCGGAGAAGTCTGAATTCCAAACCATCAAATTATACGGAGCCCTACAGGATATTACAGAACTGAAGTCCGGACAGGAAGGCCTGGAGCTTACCCAATATACCCTGGACCATGCCCGGGAAATGATTTTCTGGGAAACTGCCGATGGCTCGTTTCTGTACGGCAACCTGGCGACCCGGGAAAAACTGGGCTACACCAATGCGGAGCTCAAAGCGATGAAGGTGGGCAAACTGGTGCACAACTTCTCTGCCGAAGACAGGGCCGAATCCTGGGCTGCGCTGCGTGAACACCGGGTGCTGGACTGGGAAGGGGAGCTGAAAGCAAAGGATGGGACGGTCATCCCGGTGTACTGTTCCATGAACCTCATCCGGTACAAAGACAAGGAGATCAATTGCGTTTTTGCCAAAGACTGGCGCCGCAAAAAGGCCCGGGACGAGCGCCTGCGCCTTTCCCAGTTTACGCTTGATGAAGCGGTGGATATGATCTTCTGGGTAGATGATACCGGCGCTTTTAAGTTCGTCAACCAAACCGCCTACAAAAACCTCGGCTACGAAGCCTTTGAGCTATGGGACGAACTGTTCCCAAAAGGTGAAGCGCTGGCCTTTCAGGATTTATGGAAGGCATCAGATGCCCACCGGGTGATTTACAAGGAAACAGAGGTGCGCAAAGCAAACGGGCAGTGGTTGCCCGTTGAGGTTTATATCAATTTTATCAGCTTTGAAGGCAAGGATTATGCCTGTGCATTTTTGAGAGATATTTCTGCCAGAAAGGCAAAAAATGAAGAACTGGCTGCTGCCCTGGATAAAGTGCAGGAGCTCTCCGACCGGCTGAAGACAGAAAACACACTGCTCAAGGAAGAAATCAAGGTCAATTACAACTTCGAAAACATCATAAGCGAAAGCAAAGCCTACAAAACGGTTTTGCATCAGGTGGAGCAGGTGGCTGCTACGGAGGCAACCGTTTTAATTATCGGAGAAACAGGAACCGGCAAAGAACTGCTGGCTCGTTCTATCCATGCCCTGAGCAAGCGCAAGGACGAGCCAATGATCAAGGTCAATTGTGCGGCCCTGCCCGCCAATTTGATCGAAAGTGAGCTGTTTGGGCACGAAAAAGGTGCCTTTACGAATGCCTATCAGCGCAAAAAAGGGCGTTTTGAACTGGCTGATGGCGGGACGATTTTCCTGGACGAGGTCGGCGAGCTGCCGCTGGAGCTTCAATCCAAATTCCTCCGTGTGCTTCAGGAGGGCGAGTTTGAGCGGGTAGGCGGCACCGCTACCCTGAGCGCGGATGTCCGCGTGGTAGCTGCTACCAACCGAAACCTGGTGGACCTGGTCAACGAAGGGGCCTTTCGGGAGGACCTCTACTACCGGCTCAATGTTTTTCCGATTCAGAACCTGCCCTTGCGGGAAAGAAGAGAGGATATCCCCTTGCTCGTCCGGCATTTTGTCAAAAAATTTGCCGCCAAGCAGGGCAAAGAAATTGAGCACATTAGCCAATCCGACCTCGATGAGTTGATGCGCTATGAATTTCCGGGGAATATCAGGGAACTGGAGAATATGATTGAAAGGGCTGTGATTATTTCCAAGGGCAAATCGCTTTCGCTTTCGGATGCCTATCATAAATCTTCCAATCAGACCATAGATAAGAAACGCCACTCCCCAGTCTTTAAGCCATTTGAAGAAATGCAAAGGGACTACATTATAGAAGCCTTGCGCCGCTGCAACTGGCGTATCAGCGGGCCCAAAGGGGCTGCTACACTTCTGGAGCTGAACTCCCGTACCCTGGCTTCCAAAATGCGCAAGCTTGGGATCAACCGCAAAGACTTTATCGACAAATAATCAGGCGCAGGTTGTTTCGAACATGGGCGGCATGCAGTCGTTCTATAATTGAAAATAAAATTCGAAACAACTGAATATGAATTATTTAGGATTAGACCGCAAAGAAGTAGCCAAAACAGTAGACCGCTTAAATGACCTGCTGTCCAACTATCACATCTACTATCAAAACCTGCGGAACTTCCACTGGAATGTGGATGGAGAAAACTTCTTTGACTTGCATGAGAAGTTTGAAGAGCTGTATGATGATGCCCGGGAGAAAATCGACGAGATTGCAGAGCGCGTGGTGACCCTGCGCCTGCGCCCCGTAAGCAAGCTGTCCTCCTACCTTGACCGCGCCGCTGTGAAGGAATCAGACATTTTGGAAGATGAGTTTGAAATGGTGGAAACGATTTTGGAAAACCACCGGATTATCATCGACAATATGCGTGAAATTATCCGCAGTGCCGATAAGGTGGAAGATGAAGGTACAATAGACATGATAGGTGGCTTCCTGGCAGACCTCGAGAAATCCAGCTGGATGCTTGATGCCTGGAAAGCTAAGAAAGAAGCAAACGTCACTGCCTAAGCACTAAGCAACGATGTGGTATTGCCGGAGGTTCCTGCCTCTGGCAATGCTCAATAATAATCACAAACAAAATACATTTTGAATCAGGTTTTACCTTATGTGGACAGACAGCATTTGTTTTCTTCCATCCCCCATTCTTCATCCTGATTAAACAGAAATGCATATGTAATGAGGCTCAACCAATATACCTCTGTGGCACATGCTACGCAGGCACTAAGAAAGCGAGGCTTCAAAGACGACTTTAAGTTAGAAGACAAGAAGTGGATGCGCAATCTGAACAACAAGAAAAAATACAAGTCAGGTGATATGTATATTGTTGAATATCACCGGTTCGAAGGCATGTCCAACCCAAGCGATCTATCGATTTTATTTGCTGTTGAGACACACAGCGGAGATAAAGGCATCATCGTTTCTTCCTACGGCATGTACGCTGACATGGACCTTGTCGAATTTATGGACAAAGTAAGAGTAAAAGAGCGTGCGAGCGCTTAGACTGTCTTAAAAAACCCGCCACCGTTTTAATTCAAGAAAAAAGGGCTCCCAGGGATTCATTTCTGGTGCATTGAGCCGCAAATGTTCGATAGCCCCACAGGCTGCCGGACAATCCGGTATAATCGCACCGTTGCTTCCCTGGGAGTCCTTTGCAATTTTGAGGTATTCCGAATACCTTGGGTATCGGTTATCCTTACTTGACTATTTAACTAACAACCTGTATGCGAAACGATACGCTAAACCTGCACCGATTGGCTTCCCTGCTGATCATTCTTTTTCTGGGCGGGTACATCACCATCATTGGTCAGAGTATTTTGTCCCCTATTGCTTTTGCAGCTTTGTTTTCCTTTCTGCTGCTGCCCATTTCCAGGTGGCTGGAGCGCTATATTTCCTATAATCCGTTGGCTATCTTATTATCTATGATTATCGCTCTTCTGCCGCTCATCGGTCTGCTCGTGTTGTTTTCCGTGCAGTTTGCAACGGTGATCAACGATATACCGGCCATTGGGCGGAAGCTGCGCAGCGGTTTGGAGCAGGTCATCGCCTTTGTGGAACAATATGTCAACCTGGATACCTTTAGCATAGAGGAGTCGCTCAAGTCGAACTTCAGCCAGCTTATTGAGGCGCCCCTGCAGATTCTTGGGCAAAGCCTGAGCTCTGGTTCCAATATCCTGATCAGTATCTTGCTGACCGTGCTCTTTACCTTTTTTATCATGCTGTACCGTACTTCCTTCAAGAATTTTTTCCTCATGCAGTTTAGCCGGTCCAAGCGGGATGAAGCTATGGTGATTATGGAGCAGGTGGAGCGGGTTTTGAAGGAATACCTTACCGGTCTTTTAGCGGTGATTCTGATTCTTGGCGTCCTGAACAGTATTGGGCTATACCTGATAGGCATCAACTATGCTGCTTTCTGGGGCTTTCTGGCGGCCTGCCTCGCTATCATTCCCTACATTGGGACAACGCTGGGCGGCACCTTCCCTTTTGTCTACGCCCTAGCCACCACGGGCACCCTTTGGCAACCGGCAGCTGTCGTGCTCCTGTATATGAGTATTCAAACGCTGGAGGGCAACTTCATCACACCCAAAGTAGTAGGCAGCAGCGTAAGCATCAACCCCTTTGCCGCTATCGTATTCCTGTTTGTGGGAGGTATGATCTGGGGGGTGTCAGGTTTGATTCTGGCCCTGCCTTTCGTAGCGGTGCTTAAGGTGGTCATGGAACACATCGCCCCACTGCAGCCCGTAAGCGAATTGCTGAGCAGCGATGTCTACAGCGACGCAGAAAAATTCCTCAATGAATACGACCACGCCCGGTACCGCCTTTCCAATTACTTCAACCGCAAGTACAAGTCCTAAAAAGAGCCCTTCGGATATCCTCCGAAGGGCTAATCGAATTGTGAGCTTTGATTTGCCAGGTTTAAATTTTAACGGGCAGGATCAGCTGCGCCTTTACCGCTGAACCATTAAAGGAGGCCGGTTCCCACTCAGGCAGCTTTTCCAGGTAAGCCTGCGCTTTCGCCCTGCATGGGCTGCAGGCGGCATTATTGGCAGGTTGGAGGTGGTCTATTCTTTCTAACGCCCCGTGTTCATTCAGCGTGACATAGGCATAAACGATCCGGTTTAGTGGGGTCTCCTGCGCCTCGTTATAAGCAAGGTAAGCAGCATTAGAGCACTCCAAAGGCACTTCAGCCCGGGCACAGCTGGTTTTGAAAAGCGGCGGCTGCCGGGTTTGCTGATTCAGGAGCTCTATATTCACATCTTTATCGGGAATCAGATAGCGGAAGACGTAGCGGTCCGGTGAAAAATCGAACACGGCTTCCCCCGGATAATAGGCAGCATAGGTGTTTTCGCCTTCAATAACGGCTTCCGGCATTGGGATCAGGTCTTTATAAACCGTAGACATTTGTACGGTGTGATAGCCTTTGACATTATCCGCACCATCGGTTTCATCAGCCGGGGGCACAATGGTGTCGGCGGCTTCCGCTACCGTTTGGTTGGTTGTGCCTTCATTGGCTTCGTACCCACAATTGCTGAGAGTGGTTAGAAAGAGGGGGGCCAACAGGCAGGTCAGGATAGCATTTATGGTTTTCATATCTTGGTTTTGCATAAAAAAAGAATGGGCACTGCCGAAGCAATGCCCATTTGTCATCATTGTGATCTTTCAAGGGTTAATTGGGGTTGTTTTTTGTCTTCATCGGCAAATGGGCATCGTCAAACATTAACCATTGTGGTCCGGACGGACACCGTAGCGCTCTTTGATCAGGTCTCTCAGCTTCTTCCGCGCCAGGAAGATGCGGCTTTTCACCGTGCCGATTGGAATTTCGAGGTGGCTGGCAATCTCCTTGTACTCATAGCCCTTGTAGAACATCCGGAACGGTACGCTATAGATTTCGCCAATCTCACCAAAGATCGTTTTGTACTCTTTCATGCGGATGTTCATCTCGCCTCGGTTGGGAATGACATTCTTGTTCTCGACCGCAAACAAAAAGCTCTCAATCGGCTCATTCACATTGCGGCGCAATTTCTTTTTGCGGTACTGATTAATAAAGGTGTTGCGCATGATGGTTGAGCACCAGCTCTTAAAATTCGTGCCGACCGTAAACTTCTCGCGGTGCCTGTAGGCACGCATAGCGGTTTCCTGCATCAGGTCTTTGGCGTCTTCCCGGTTGCGGGTCAGTTTCATCGCAAAAGAAAACAGGATACTTTCTAATCCGTTAAATGCTTGACTGAATTCTAAGGTAGACATATAGTTAGTTTGGTTAATGATCAATTGTTGATTAAATGCACAAACTATAGTCCAAAAGCCGTGCCAAAGTCTGAAACCCAGCGTTTTCAAGGGTTTTGGTTAAAAATAAGCACAAGGAATGACTAAATAGCATCAAAGTGATTATATTTAATCAATTTTTGTGAAAGTTGGCGCTATTCTTCCGCATCATTTTGCCGCAAAAGATCGATGAGCGATTCATTGAGGTTGATCATATGCCCGATCAGGTCAAGAAAATTGTCAATATCCACTGCGCTGCCGCCCTGGCTCTGGCCAGCCGCACTGGCTTCCTTTTTGTACTCGTAGAATATCTTGAACCCTTCCAGCATCTTGCGTACGCTCAGGGACTGCTCCACAAAGCTGTCCAGCGCTTCGGCCGAAATCTGCCCGCTGAGGGCTGCAGAGAAAAGTGGCGGCGTATTATCGGGTTCCGGCTGCTGAAAAGCCTGGCGGACCCCACCGTTGAGGGCTATATCGGTGTGTATCAGCTCAGCCATGTTGACGTCGAAGAGTTTCGCCATCCTTAATATAAGGCTTAGGCGGGGCTCCACGTTCTTGCTTTCATACGCAGCAATATTGCTGCGCTTTATTTGCAGCTGATTGGCGAGCTCCTCCTGGCTCCAGTGGCGCGATTTACGAAGGAAGCGTATATTCCTGGATAGGTGGTTTTCTATCTCCATTGACCAAAATTTCTTTTTCTGAAGACGAATTAAATCAAAAATGAAAAAATAATCCGCAAAATGTGTTTTTTTTTCTCATTTAGTTGATGAAAAGTGAACGCGTGGCCGAATTTCGTTGTTTTTTAAGTATAGATAAGAATCAAACTAATTGCAAACCAAAAAAATCTGTAAGATGGAAAAGTCAACTAAAGAAAAAATAGCATTAGGATTAGGATTGATCGCCGGCGGCGCGCTCGGCTATTGGTTAAACAGCGACAAAGGGCGTGAAGTACGCTCCGAAGCAGCCGATAAAGCCAATGAATATGGCAGGAAAGCTAAAGAACAGGCCGATCAAATTTCTGAAAACCTGAACCGTCAGGCAGGAGAATTATCTACCAAGCTGAATGATCAGGCGAATCGCTTGTCCACCAACCTCAATCAGGCTTACGAGCAGAGCCGCGATTACCTCAGCAAAACCGGCGATACACTCAAGACTCAGTTTCAGCGCACCGCATCTAACGTTGAAGGTGCAAGCGAAGACTTCCAGGCGGGCATCAACTACGCTATAGACAACATACAGCGCAAAGCACGGGAGCTCAGCAAGCAAAACGGAAGCCGATAACAAATATGTTGAACAGGAATCACAATCTGTCCGCATTCGTGCTCCTGCATAACCTAACTGCCTGATTGTCCGCTGTAAAGCTCCAAGACTTCGGGTAACGCTACAAACGTGCAAAAGCATTAGTGAAAAGGATGGGCAAATGGAATCGCTCCAGTTGCCCATTTTTTGTAAATTGGATATCTACACCATTGCACCTCATTAGCACAAAAGCAATATGAAACCAACGGATTCCATTTCTGAGGCCGTGGGAGAAGTCTACGGTTATTCCAAAGCTTATTTTCAACAGCAGCTGGAGTACTTTAAGCTGGATATGGCAGAGCGGGTTTCCCGAAGCCTGTCTCTGGCCATCACCATATTCGTGCTCGCACTGCTCTTCCTCATGATTTTGATGTTCGCCTCTTTGGCACTTGGCATTTACTGGGGCGAACAGTGGGGGTCCTACCCAAGGGCCTTCCTCGCGGTGAGCGGAGGGTATGCGGTGCTCACTTTGTTCCTGCTGATTTTCCGCAGGATCATCATCACCAACCCTATACTGAGCCGGATTATTAAAGTATTTTTCCAAAATGATTAACCCTATGGAACACGAAAAGCCTAACCGCCAAATACACAGCCTCTCAGACCTGCGCCGCCGGAAGGAACTCCTTAAGCTGGAGATGAAAGTGACCCGGCAGGCTATTGGGGCGGGTTTCAAAAACACAGAGGCAACTGTCAAAAGCAATATCATCCGCAAGATTCTCATTCCGCTGGGCGCCGGTGGGCTGGCCTCGATGCTGTATAAAGAAAGCGCAGCGAGCGCCGGGAAGCCTTCCTGGCTGCTGTTCCTGGAGCAAATGCTGGAAAAGGTAAACGAGCATTATGCTCCGCCTGCCGATGAAGCTGCCCCGGCAGAAGAACAACAAACACCATCATGAGCATAGACCAACTCAAGTCAAAGGGTCAGTTTTACTTTCAAATTCTCAAAACCACTGTACAGCGTTTCTCAGAGCGAGAGGCTTTTACCTACGCAGCAAGCCTGTCTTACTACACCATTTTCTCCCTGCCTCCCATGCTGATGGTCATCATCTATTCCACAACGGTATTCTACGACCGCAATGCGATCCGGAAGACCATTTTTGGGGAAATCGCCGAAATCGTAGGGCAGGACAGTGCGGCGCAGCTGGCAACGACCTTAGATCAGATCGGCCTGTTTCAGGGCAGCTGGGTTACCTCAGCGGTGAGTATTGGGGCGTTGCTTTTCACCTCCACTACGGTGTTTGCCACCATTCAGCGCGCGCTCAACCGCATGTACGGGGTGCAGCCCAAGCCGGAAAAGGCGGGCCTGCTCAAAATGCTGTTTGACCGGCTGACTTCTTTTGCCCTGCTTTTGAGCATTGGCTTCATCCTCCTGGTATCGCTCGTCATCGAAACGTTATTGGATGCATTGAGCGGTTACCTCGGGCGTTTTATCCCGGAAATCTCTCTGCTCATTACCAAAGTTGCTTCTGTAGCCCTGCCTATTGTAGTGGTCAGTGTTCTGTTTACTTTGCTGTTTCGCTACCTGCCAGATGCGCGTCTAAAGTGGCAGGACACCATCGTTGGTGCCCTTTTGACCACCGTTCTTTTTGGCATTGGCCGTTATGGCATCAGCTTTTACATAGAACAGTCTCAGACTACCGACCTCTACGACGCTGCCAGTTCAGTGATGGTGATTATGTTATGGGTCTTTTACGCCTCTCTAATCTTACTGTTCGGTGGGATATTCACCGCAGTTTATGCCGAAAAGAAACGCGGAAAGCTGAAAACCACCGACTACGCTGTGCGGGTGCGTTATGAGAAAATTGAGGAAGAGGGTTAGACCACTTCTGCCACCACAAAAATACTGCCGCCCACATAAATAAGGTCTGTAGGTGCCGCAGTTTCCTTTGCAGCCTGCAGGGCTTCTGCCACACTTGGAAAAGACTTGCCTCTGAGCCCGGCCTGCCCGGCTGCCGCTGCCAGCAGTTCCACATCAAGCCCGCGTGGGATGTCCGGTTTGGCAAAGTAGTACCGGGCTTTCCGGGGCAAGAGCTGCAGTACCTTGTTGGGGTCCTTGTCACTCACCATACCATAAACGATGTGGAGCTGACCGTATTCCAGCTTCTCCAGTTCCTCCATCGCCAGCTTAATCCCGGCTTCATTATGGGCGCTGTCGCAAAGCACAAGGGGCGCTTTGCCCAAAACCTGCCATCTGCCAATGAACCGGGTCCGTGCCCGGAGCTCCCGCAGCCCGGTCCGCAGTTCTGCTTCCGAAACCGGTTGTTTGGTCTGAAGCCACTCCACCGCCTGCAAGACGGCCTGCAGGTTTTTTCGCTGATAGTCGCCGTAGGCATTTAGCTCCAGCTTTTCCAGGTAAGCTGCGCCTTCCTTTAGAATCGCATAGGTGCTCCGTTCCAGTCCACCTTCGGTCAGGCGGGCTTCGAAGTGCTGGTCCGCAAAGACGATAGGTGCCCCTTCCTTTTCTGCCTTTTGGAGAAAAACGCCCTGCGTCTCCTCCTGCGTCTCGCTAATCACCACCGGCACGCCCGGCTTGATAATGCCAGCCTTTTCCCCGGCAATTTCCGGCAACGTGTCCCCAAGAAATTGCATGTGGTCATAGCTGATATTCGTAATCACGCACAGCTCCGGTGTCAGGATATTTGTAGAGTCCAAACGGCCGCCCATGCCGACTTCCACGACTGCCCAGTCGACCTCCTCCTTAGCAAAATAGTCGAATGCCATAGCCACTGTGATTTCAAAAAAGGAAGGCTTGATGGCCTGAAAAAGGGCCTCATGCTGCTCCACAAAACCCACCACTGCCTCTTCGGGCATTAGCTCCCCGTTAATTTTGATCCGCTCCCGGAAATCTCGATAGTGGGGTGAGGTATAGAGCCCCACCTTAAGCCCGGCTGCCTGCAGTACTGATGCCAGCATGTGGGCGGTAGACCCCTTCCCGTTGGTGCCGGCAATATGGATGGACCGCAGCCGCTCGTGAGGTTGCCACAGGGCTTCACAAAGTGCCCTGATGTTGGTCAGGTCTTTTTTGAAAGCCATAGGCCCCACCCGCTGGAACATGGGCAGTTGCTCAAAAAGGAAAGCTAAAGTTTCAGGGTAAGTCCGCTTTGCCATAGGAGTTGGATTAGGAGGGCAAAGCTACAAAGTAAAAGCAGTATTAAGCGCGCTCATCGGGCGAAGAATCCACCTGTTGTTCGTATTGCTCTTTAGAAGTATCATTGCTATCCAGGATAGCGCAAACATACATCGGCAGTAAAGAAAGCAAGACTAAGCATAACTGCCCGGCAACACCACGGATTTCACGGTTGGTCATAAACAAGTGTCGTTTGATGATACCTGCTTATAACGTTAGAGGGCTCCGTGCGTCACATGGTTCGGGGCCACCTTGACATATAATTAACGTGTACCTGATTTAGATCAGTCGATTACGATTATTGAACTTCGTGTGATTTCAATAACGAAACCTGTATCAAGTGCTTCTGAAATCTTGGGAAGATTGGATTGAAAGATATTCAAGAGCTGCTGGTTAGGAATATTGCCAGTCGAAATATAAAGCAATTTGTAAGGCTCGAGTTTCCTGAAAAAGCGGTCGTAAAAATCGAAGTCCTTTGAAATCACCACTCTCTTTTCAGCCATGGAGCGCTTGACAATGTCTAAATCCTGTGTAGCATTTTGATTAGGCAGGTCAAGAGTGTGAAGTGTATCGTAGCCATGATTATTAAGTAATCTGGCTAGAGACCTGGGAAGTTGCGCGTCAACTATAAATTTTAACTCCATTAGGCTACTAAGCTGGAGACACTTTTTACAGACGCCAGTCTAGCCGCATAAAGCAAGCATGCTTGTAAATCCTCAGGCTCTAAGTCTTCGTAGTCGCTTAGTATTTCATCATTGGTCATGCCAGAAGCCAGGAGTTCAAGCACATTTTCCACAGGGTAGCGTAAACCTCGAATAATGGGCTTGCCATGGCAAATTGCAGGATCCATAGTGATGCGATCTAATAAAGAAGTGTCAGGCATGGTTTAATATTGATTGTATGCCTATTTAACAAGCGTAGGCTCCAACTAGTTCCTCTTCACTACCAAACAAGGGTTATTACTGCGCTCTAAAGTTATAGGTAATCGTACCACACTGCTTATCCACCTGGCCGGGCGCGAACTGCCAGCGCTTGGCTGAGCTGATCGCTAGGTTTTTGAGACGGGAACTGGTCGCTGTAGACCCTTTTTGCGTAAAATCCGCTGAGATTACCTTTCCAGACCGGTCTACACAGACCTTCACCACTACCATGCCCTGTTCCTGTGAATTGTCCTGTGGCTTGTGGGTACGGGCCACGCCGCGGCTGCCCAATCCACCACCAACAGTACCCGAACCCGTGCTGATCCCTGTCAGAATATCAGAATTCGGATCTCCGTTCGGGTCGCCCTGATTGCCGGCTGTACCGGTATTGCCTTTGCCGTCTCCATCACCGAACAGCCCACCCAGAGATTCTTTCAGGTTTGCCGCTTCGGCTTCCTTTTGGCGCTGAGCCTCTTCGGCTTTACGGCGGGCTTCAGCTTCTGCGCGTTTGCGGGCTTCTTCCTGCTCGCGTTCCCGGCGCTCTTTGGCTTCCTGCTCCTTACGCTTGCGGTCTTTCTCCTTTTGAATGGCTACCTCGCTATCGTCAGCGGTGATGACCTCCCGTTCCGGCTCCGGCTCGGGCTCAGATTCAGCGGGTGGGGGAGGAGCGGTCTCCTCCTGAGGGACCTCCACCGGGTCTTCCTCTACCGCAGGTGCCGGGCCGGCGTTTTCACTGCCTTCGCCAACATCTGGCAAGCCAAGATTCACCAAAATGCCTTCCTGCCCCGGAGGCGGGTCCGGAAACGTCAACAAGGGCAAAACAGCCAGCATCAAAAGCACGACGTGCACCGCAACGCTGACAATCATGCCGCGTTTCTTATTCTGCTCGTCTTCCTGGGTTACTCGGGTATCTACTGCCATGGTATTTTTCTTTTAAGCATTGGCGTATACTCAACTTAACGCCTTTTCTGCACAAATCCTCTTCCGAAGGCCGGGATTCACATAAACTTAA
>JANSXW010000081.1 GCA_024742755.1 bacterium
ACCAGCACTGTTTTAGGCAAAGGTGCAAGGCTGAGCATGGACGGCAAAGGCCGGGCTACGGACAACGCTTTCATCGAAAACCTGTGGAAGATGGCCAAGTACGAAGACATCTACCTCAAGGCTTACGAGGACGGCATAGAGTTGCATAACGGCTTGGTCCAGTACTTCTATAATTGGAATTTCCACAGGCGGCATTCCAAGATTGGGGACAAGTACCCGAGCCAATTGTACCTGCAATCTAGGCCAGCCTTATGTCAATGAACTTATCCACATTTTTGATGTGGAAATCAAAAGAAAAAAAGAAGCAAAAAAAGAAAATATTGTGATGATTATGAATATGTTTTTTATTTAATTTGTAAATCATAAATACAGCTAAAGCTGTCTAGACAATTGGGGTAAGTCCAATTTTACTCCTCAATCAAGCGGAGATGGTCAAATTGCTTGTGTTTCCAATTTATACTTATCTAAAAATTATGGTCCTGCCCATGCAAATACTGCTTTTTTTTGTGGGCATTTTACATTGCCTGCTACTCGCTATACTGGTCAAGTTATACCTCCAGGACAAGCTGCAGACTGTGCAGCTTGGGCAGCAAACGCCGCGGCAGTCGCAGCAGGTTACGCTTTTGCACGTAACATAAATATTACTGATGAAGCATTAATAAGAATATTTATAACTTCGTTCAATGTCAAAATGACACAAACAAATTGTGGCTATGGCACTATGACGAAATGCGAAAATGCTATTTGTCTTGAGCCTCCAACTCCAGCTTCTTGGAATGTTGGATTTTTTGATTGGCTTGACGAACAGTTGTTTGGCTGTGAGTAATTAATTACGGGTGCTGTTTGGTTTCATAACACTTGTGAACTGAACAGCACCTGATTTTAAAGTTTCAAAAATAAGTTATAAATGAATATTCTACTTATTTTAATACAATTTGGAGGAGGCTTTTATTCTGTCGCAATTGATCATAATTATATTGTGGTTGCGTACTTTCCTGAGGGGTTAGATGAAGATTGCAAAATCACTGAGCTATTTGATTTCTCTGACAAAAAAGTATACCACTTCGAAGAAGACATAATAAATACATTTGATGAAGCAGTGGAAAATCTTGCTGTGCATGAAATGCATTCAAACCTAAAAAAAACTAATTCTGTATTTGCTGAAAATTTATATTTTTTGGGTTATTCGTCGGTCAAATACTATGAAGATTGTATCTTGAGTAATTACTTTTTGGATAATGGGTGTATTGAAATGAAGCTCGAAAATGTTTATGCTGATGTTGCTGAACTTGACGAGTTCATTACAGATAAAAGAATAATAAATTTGCTTCCGTGGATAGGAAATGGGAAGCAAATTAACAATAAAAACTATATTAATATTAAGTCGACTATTCTGCCGATGAATGACATGGATGAACCAATGAATAGCTTTGAGGTGATACAGATTAAAACCACAGATAAAATTCCAGATTACTTTGAGCAAGCAATTAAAAGAATTAAGAATAGAAATTGAAAACAGGCTATAACACTGCGTATATTCCATAGCCTCCCTTCGTCGGCTACGGCATATACGCTGGCCGTTGGGCGCACTCCATTTGGGAGGTAAAAAGCTGATAAACAAACGATTATAAATTAAGCCTGCCTTTTAAAATCGTGAAGAATTGGTTTTTGGAACCCGAGTTTTGTTGGTTACGGTCAATTGAATGTATAGCCCAATTAGGCAGGCAGAAAAATGGAAAATCAGTATTTCTATCGGGTAATCCGTTTGCCCGAATAATTGAGATCCTTAACAATTATCGCTCCCGATCATCGAAAAATGGAAATCGAGTTTTTTGGAGAGAGTTTGCGTTTAGGGCCTCAATACGGAAAATAAGAATTGAGTAAACCGTCGAATTGAATAGGGGAAAAGATCAAGAAATTTGAATCTTTCACTGAATAAGAAGCTGATCAAATTGAGTTGAGTCTTCGTGAAACAAGTTGAATTGTTGGAGATTGAAGATCAGTAGATTGAATCGGTCAACTTGAATCAGGATCAACCTGAAAAACTGAAATTGAGCTGAATCAAATTGAAGACTGTAGATCAAGAATTTAGCTCAATTTTGGAGATTAGTCTTCGAGATCGGGAATCAAAACCGGTAAATTGGGATCAGTTTTCAAGATCAATTTGAGATCGTCAGAATTAGGGAATCGGTTCAAGAAGATTGAAAAATCAGTAGAAAGGCCCTTTTGAAGTATCCAGAATTGGTAAACCGGTCGCTTTTATAGGTTCACGAGGAAAAAAATGGAAGCGCCCAACAATGGCTACATGCCATGCCGGTAAAAATCTTCGATAGGAAAATAGAGATGGAAAAGCCGCTGCGCTAGCATTTGTGAAATGAAACGAAAATGGTAAATTTAGCATCCGGTGCTCACAGGTTGTCCTGCCAATCATGCCCCAATAAACAGAGCGCTAACAGTAAACCTCTGCTAGCGCTCCGTACTTCAAATGCCCTCATTGCACTGCTATCAAAGGTGCAGCCGCTCCTTCCGCGCAAGCAGTTGCTCCTCAGACTCCCTGCGGTCAGGGTCATCTACACAACAATCTACCGGGCAGACCGCAGCACACTGTGGCTCCTCATGAAAACCCACGCACTCCGTACACTTATCTGGCACGATGTAGTACAAGTCATCAGAGATGGGGTCATGCTGAGCATCAGCATCAACTTCTGAGCCGTCTTCCAGTTTGTAAGAACCGTTTACGCCGGTGCCGTCCGAAATCGCCCACTCCACTCCGCCTTCATAAATAGCGTTATTAGGGCATTCCGGCTCACATGCGCCGCAGTTAATACATTCATCTGTGATTATAATAGCCATATCTGGATTGCTTTTGTTCTTCTGTTCTTAATTCCAACACGGGCAGTTCCGGTTGGTTGTCCGATGGGGCAAAAATAAGCCACGGGGTTAGATTTTGCAAAGCCTTCTCAACTAGTCTTATCTTTGAATGGATTCCCCTTATGGCAACCCAACCGGAACAACTATATTTGTGGGCTAACGAAAACGATCCACATTGGCAAAGGCAAAAAATACAAAGGGCGGTGGTAAGGTCACGCCTCTGATGCAGCAGTATTTCAAAGTGAAGTCAAAACACCCGGACGCCATCCTGCTATTCCGGGTCGGGGACTTCTATGAGACCTTTGGGGAGGATGCCATCACCGCTTCTCAGGTGCTGGGTATTGTGCAGACCAAACGGAACAACGGGGGGAGTGATATCGAACTGGCGGGTTTCCCCTACCACTCTATGGACCTCTACCTCCCACGCCTTGTCCGTGCAGGCTACCGGGTGGCCATCTGCGAACAACTGGAAAAGCCCAGCCCACAGAAGAAAATCGTCCGCCGGGGGGTTACTGAAATCGTGACGCCGGGCGTTGCCGTGGATGATAAACTGCTGGACCATAAGTCTAATAACTTCCTCGCTTCCCTGTACTTTGGCAAGAAAGACCAGGTCGGGGTCTCTTTCCTTGATGTCTCCACCGGGGAGTTTATGGTCTGTGAAGGCAGCCTCACCTATGCCGATAAACTCATCCAAAGCTTCAAACCATCTGAAATCCTTTTCCCGAAGGATCGCCAAAAAGACTTCCTGAAGCAGTTTGGGGACAAGCTCTACACCTTTATGCTCGATGAGTGGGTCTACACTTACGATTACGCACGGGAAAAGCTGCTTGAGCATTTTGAAGTCCAAAACCTTAAAGGCTTTGGGGTAGAGGAGATGGAGCTCGGGCAGATCGCCGCCGGTGCCACCCTCCACTACCTGGCTACTACGGAGAATAAAAACCTGCAGCACATCAACGCCATCAGCCGCCTGCAGCCCGACCGCTACGTGTGGCTCGACCGTTTCACCATCCGCAACCTGGAGCTGGTCTACAGCAACCATGAAACCGGAGTGGCGCTGATCGATGTTTTGGACCAGACCGTTTCTCCAATGGGCGCCCGCCTGCTGAAAAAGTGGGTGGTCCTGCCCCTGACCATCCCTTCTGCGATCGATAACCGACTGAATATCGTTGACCATTTTTATACGGATACTGAGCTGGAAGGCACCCTCACCCAGTACATCCAGCAAATTGGTGACCTGGAACGCCTCATTTCCAAAGTCCCGCTTGGTAAAATCAACCCACGGGAAATTAAGCAGGTGCAAAAAGCCCTCGAACTCATCAAGCCCATCAAGGAAGCCCTGCAAAACAGTGACCTGGAGCAGCTTGCCAAAATAGGAGAGGGGCTAAACCCTTGCGCTTTGCTGCGGGATGAGATCGAAAAACAACTCATCGATGACCCCCCCGTCAATTTGTCGAAGGGCGGAGTCATGGCGGATGGCTTCAACGAAGAGTTGGATGACTTGCGCAATATCGTCAACAACAGCAAGGACCTGCTATTGGGCATTCAACAGCGGGAAGTGGAAAATACCAGCATATCAAGCCTCAAAATTGGCTTCAATAATGTCTTCGGCTATTACCTGGAGGTCACCAACAAGCACAAGAATAAAGTGCCTGAGGAATGGGTGCGCAAACAAACCCTGACCAATTCCGAGCGCTACATCACCGATGAGCTCAAACAACTGGAGTCTAAAATCCTTGGCGCCGAAGAAAAAATCCTGGTGCTGGAAGAAAAACTCTTCTCTGAGCTGGTCTTTACCCTCGCCGACTATATTCAGCCTATACAGCACAATGCAGCACTGATCGCCCGCATCGATTGCCTGCTCGGATTTGCGAAGGTGGCACGCAAGCACAATTACTGCCGCCCGGAAATCAATGATGGCACGGTGATCGATATCAAACAGGGACGGCATCCGGTGATCGAGCAGCAGTTGTCCATCGATGAGCCCTATGTGCCTAATGATGTTTACCTCGATACGGAAACCCAGCAGGTCATGATGATTACCGGGCCCAATATGGCGGGTAAGTCCGCCTTGCTGAGGCAAACTGCACTGATCGGGCTCATGGCGCAGATGGGCAGCTTTGTCCCTGCCGAACAAGCATCTATAGGACTGATTGACAAAGTCTTTACCCGGGTCGGAGCCTCAGATAACATCTCCTCCGGCGAATCTACCTTTATGGTGGAAATGAATGAGACGGCTTCCATCATGAACAACATCTCAGACCGCAGCCTCATTCTGCTGGACGAGATCGGGCGTGGTACAAGTACCTATGACGGTATTTCCATTGCCTGGTCAATTGCCGAGTTTCTTCATAACAACGGTACCGCCCGGCCTAAAACGCTCTTCGCCACCCACTACCACGAGTTGAATGAGCTGGCCAATAAGTTCGAGCGGATTAAAAACTTCAATATCGCTACCCGCGAAGTCGGGCAGAAAGTCATTTTCCTGCGCAAACTCGTACCGGGAGGCAGTCAGCACAGTTTTGGTATTCATGTGGCCAAAATGGCGGGTATGCCCCGGACCATCGTGGAGCGGGCCGCGCATATCCTCACTCAGCTGGAGCAAAAATCCATCAATAACGAAGACAACGGCAACGGCGCAATCAAGGCAGCCAAGCCAGATACCGGGAAGATTTCAACAGAGACCCTGCAACTCAGTATTTTCGAAACGGTAGACCCAACAGCGGGTAAAATCAAGGAAGCGCTTACCGACCTCAATATCAACAATATGACACCGATCGAATGCATGATGAAGCTGAATGAGCTGAAAGGGCTGCTGGAAGAATATACTGACGATTAAGTGGTCTCCGATAAAGATCGGAGCAGCAAACCTACCTAATGTCAGCATTTACGCTGGGAAGTGGCTTGCCCCGATGTTGCAAACCACTTCATATTGCGTATAAAAAAGCCCCGGCGAAACTGCCGGGGCTCCTGTCAAACGTTTTTGGGATTCATTTGGCTATAAAAGTTGTGTTTATTTGTTCGATGCCTGCCTTTTAGACGAGCGCTCTTCGAAAAGTCACAACTTTGAATGAAGTTCTTTACCTTCGGCACTAAAAGACCTGCCATGCCAAAGATTGCACTACTCGGTTATGGAAAGATGGGCAAAGCCATCGAGCAACTGGCGCTTAGTGCTGGTGATGAAATTGTCATGCGGCTTAGTGCGGAGAATGAAGCAGCACTGACTGCTCCGAATTTGAAACAAGCCGATGTCGCTATTGATTTTAGCCATCCCGATACCGGTTTCAGGCATATCGAAGCCTGCCTGAAAGCTAACGTACCGGTTGTTAGCGGCACTACAGGTTGGCTCCACCGCTTTGAAGAGGCTAAAACACTTTGCCAGGAAAAAGAGGGCGCCTTTTTCTACGCCTCCAACTTCAGCATAGGGGTTAACCTCTTCTTCGCCCTCAATCAAAAGCTGGCGGAGCTAATGAATGACTGGCCGGCTTATCTGCCTTCCATGACCGAAATCCACCATACCCAAAAGCTGGATGCCCCCAGCGGCACAGCCATAACCCTTGCGGAGGATATGATCGAAAGGCTGGAGCGCGCAACAGGCTGGCAGGAGGGTACGAATGCGGAAGCCGGGCACATTCCCATTGAAGCCATACGGGAAGGGGACGTCAAAGGCACTCATGAAATCCGATACGCCTCAGCGGTGGACACACTCACTATCCGTCACGAAGCACATACCCGGGAGGGCTTTGCTAAGGGGGCATTGCAGGCAGCCCATTGGCTGATTGGGAAGCAAGGGGTGTTTGGAATGCGGGATATGCTGGGGCTTTGAAAATGTAGACAAAGAGACAGGTTTATGAAAAAATTAATGGCCAGAGTTGCAATCGCTTTTACCTTGCTTTTGGTGCTTTATGTGGGCGGGGTATTGCTTTACGGCACGCTTAACGACTGGGTGCCTGAATCAGAAGCACCGCTGGAGAATTCAGGGGCAGAATCCATAGCTCTCATCGAAGACAGCTTACTGACCTTCGTGACCTGGAATTTGGGCTTCGGTGGGTTGGGAGAGGAGTCGGAGTTTTTTTTCGATCATGGGAACATGTACTTGTCCAAAGGGAGAATGGTGCGTGCTCCAGAGGAAGCCGTGCAAAAGAACAACAAAGGCGTTGAGCAGTTTGTAGGCTCCACAGCCTCCGATTTTTTCCTTTTTCAGGAAGTCGATTACCACTCCAAGCGCAGCTATTTTGCCAATCAGCATGAACTGGTCAGGGAGCAGAAGCCGGATTACAGTGCTTTTTTCGCGACCAATTACCGCTCGCCTCTCGTGCCTATTCCTGTTTTTGAGCCCTGGCACCTCTACGGAGAAGTAGAGAGCGGCCTGGGGACTTACAGCAAATACCAGCCCTATGAGTCGGTCCGCCTGCAACTGCCGGGCGCCTTCTCCTGGCCGGTCCGCCTTTTTCAGTTGGACCGCTGTGTGGCTTTGCACCGCTTTCGCGTGAAGGGTGGCAAAGAGCTGGTGGTCATGAACGTCCACAACTCTGCCTACGATGCAGATGGGGCGCTGAAACAGCAGCAGATGGCATTTTTGAAGGAATTATTCCTCAAAGAATATCAGGCGGGGCACTATGTTGTGGTGGGTGGCGACTGGAATCAGGTGCCGCCTTTCTTCCGCTTTGACGGCTATATGCCAGGTCGTACACAGGGGTACACTCAAATCAATATCAGCCCGGAATACCTGCCTTCGGGCTGGCAGTGGGCCTATGACCCCAGGGTGCCGACTAACCGGAAGACCAAAACGCCTTACCGCCCGGGTGAGACTTTCATCACCCTGATCGATTTCTTCCTGGTCAGCCCTAATGTTCAAATCAGGCAGGTGAAGGGGATAGATCAGAAATTCCGCTATTCAGATCATCAGCCCGTCTACCTGGAAGTAGAGTTGAAATAATTTTCCGAAACCAAAAATCATAATAGCATGTACAGATTCTTCATGATGCTTGCTTTGGCAGCATTTTTCACCACTTGTGAACAGCCCGCCAAAAGCCCGCAACAGTCTGCTCCCGCAGCGGGCAATAACGCTGCGACAGAAGGGTATGAGGTCACTTACATTGAAAACTCGCCGGCACAGCGCCTGGTGAAGCGCAACGCAGAAGGTGCTATTATCGAAGAAGGGATGCTTTACGATGGCAAAAAAGTTGGCGCCTGGATTGAATACGGACCGGAGGGCAAATTCCCGGCTAAGCTCACCACTTATGCAGATGGGAATTACAACGGGACTTACCTGGAGTTCAATACCCGGGGCCACATTACCCTGCGGGCTACTTATAAGAACAATAAGCTGGACGGCCCCTGGGCTGCATACAGCTTCGGCCGTGTCGAAAAGCAAGCTCATTACAAGAACGGTGAACTCGATGGCACCTACCTGGAGTACAACAAAAAGACCGGCGACTTGCAAAAGGAAGTCAACTATAAGGAAGGCAAGCAGCACGGAGCCTACCGCTTTTATGACGAAGAGGGCAATGTTATGCTGGAGTACGAATACCGGGATGGAGAGAAGGTCGAAGGCGGCGTAGTGCAGTAACCGAAAAAATAAAAGCCGAAGCCCCCGGGGCTTCGGCTAATGAAATGATGATAATTCTCCAATGCCTTAAAAAAGACTTAGAGACCTCAATTGTAATGATTTACCTGAGAATCTCCAATTTTTTCTGCCGTCCTTTTTAGTATGTTCCTAATATTTTCTTCCTCAAGGTCATGCATAATAGTGGTCCTTTCCTTGGAATAACCATTGTGGCCGTTGAGCAGTGCTTCCATCGGCTCCTTCCGGGTATTATTCACCCAGAAAGCAAAGCCGATCATTTCTCTGATACCGCTCATAAGTTAATCTTTAAGTGATGAAGCTTGCACTTGAGCAAGCCTTTTGCAATCTTGCTACGCTCAAGGTGCTCTTTATTAAGCGGTAAGGCAAGTTTAAACGGCAGGGAAGGGTCCGTATTCGCGAATATGGAACAAAGCGCTCATTTTCAGAGCTATTGCTTGAGGTATTTGCGGGGCGTCATCCCGGTTACCTCCTTGAATACTTTGTAAAACGTAGACTTGTTTTTGAAGCCGCATTGCCGGGCGATTCCAAATAGCGTAAGATTGTAAAACCTGGGGTCTTTTATTTTCTCCTTCACCTCCGTTACCCGGTAAAAGTTGATAAACTGCTGGAAGTTGCACTTCGCATTGTGGTTGACCACCTGAGAAAGGTACTTGGTATTCGTGCTCAGCCGGTCGGCAACACTGCGCAGGGACAGGTTGGGGTCTAAAAACAAGGACTCTTCCTCTATGGCCTGTTTCATGCGCAGGTAAAGCCGCAGTTCTTCCATGCCTTTAAGGCTGCTCGAGCTGTACTTCTCTTCCAGGTTCAGAAGTGGTATGGGCAGTTCTGTTTCCACTGCATTGCCATCAACTTCAAAGGCTATGAAGTTGGTCAGGTTTTGAGACTCATCGTACACCGGGTGGATGACAAGGCGGCAGAGGTATTCCTCTCCGTTCTTGCGGTAGTTGGTGATTTCTCCCCGGAATGGCAGCTCATTGGCCAGCCCCTGCCGGATTTGATTGACGGCTTCAGGTTCTGTCTTCGGGCCCTGCAGTATTCGGCCGGGGCTTTTACCTACCACCTCCGGTAAGGAGTAGCCGGTGATGTGCGTAAAATCATCGTTGACCCAGAGAATGCGCTTTTGAGCATTGGTTAATATGACGGCGATATTTGGAATCATGTCGTTTTTTGTCTGTTTTGTTTAACCATTTCCCATGTTTGCTGCGAAAAGGTTAAACATTTGATAGCCAGTGGCTTATACAGGCAATATAGGGGATTGGCAGTCCTTTTCCAAGTTTTTTTCAAGCTTAGAATGCTGCAATATACGATAGCGGTAAGTCCGGTAAATAAGATGACGCTGAGGTGACGAAGAAAGGTGGCAGATGAAAGACTTTCCAAAAAAGTTATAGGTTTCGGGAAATTGGCGATAAATTAAGACCCTAATAACAGTAAGCAATACAATGAAAATGCAGGCGAGTGCCCAGGAAATGATTCAGTATGCCTGGAGTGAAAGCGGCACACACCTTAATACACATCCTGATTTTGAGGTTGCCCTTGATTTTGTCAGCCTTCCGGACCAACAGGGCGAATCTTTACTGGAGCAATTGATACAGGGAGATTTCCGAAGTGTCATTGCCACCGGTGTAGACCAGGAGCCCGGATTAAGGCAAGTGTACTTTGAGGGCCGGGCGTGGGAGCGGTCACGAGGCGGGGCAGCCGTTGGCATCGGCTATCCTTACTTTCAGGATGAAGAAGCCGAATCCGGCAGGGTGGTCTTTGCGCCGCTGCTGATCTGGGAAGTACACCTGGAGCCCGGCAATCAATACAACAGCCCCTGGCGCCTGTCCAGGACGCCCACTCACCGCCTGCGGCCCAATGTCTACCTCATTTCCTACTGGAAAAACAAAACAGGAAAAGACCTCACTCCGGCTTTTGACCGATTCCTTCACCGGCAGTCCTTTGGATTGAAACACCTGCAGCAATTTTGTGAGGAGGTAGCCACAGAACTGGAACTGCCTGCGCCTGATTTAAAGGGTTCACCCGTAATGGCCGACAGCCATACCTTTGCCAGGCCAGAGGGCAATGGGGCCTTTGTGGAAGCCGCTATCCTGAGCTGTTTTCCCCATCAGCCGCCCTGTACCATCGGGCTTTCCCAGGCAACTGCTGCTGACAGAGACCGCCCATCAGATACTTTTGGCCCTTATACGCTGGACCCCTTTCAGGCAACGGTAGCCGAACTATTGCAGCAAAAGGGCAGTATATGGACGGACGGCCACAGTGGGACAGGCAAATCCGCGCTGGGCGTTCACCTGTTGGCCAATCAGCTGGCTCATGGAAAACCCTGCCTTGTGGTTGCTCCCCGGACCGGCACCCTGAAGGAATACGAAGCCGCCATCGGCCAGCTGGGGCTTTCGAGGCTGGCTTTCCTGCTCCGGGATACTGCGGCGGATAAGATGCTGATGCTTGATATTCTGCGAGCTTCTGCATCAAACCGGGGCGCACATCAGTCCGGTGATATCCGAAGGCTCAAGCAATTAATGAATAAGGGGCAACGCCTCCACGCTAAACTTACAGAGAGCTACCGGGCTTACCGGGCTAATACTGTTTCCGGCCAACCCTGGGCAGAAACAGTAGGGCAGTATCTGGAAAGCGCGCAAACCGAGGGTAAAGAATTGCTAGGTACTCAGCTCAATGCACAGGACTACACCTTCAGTGCCGAGGCCTACGAAGCCCTTTCCGAAGTAGTGGAGCGCTGCTATGCGCTGTTCAAAAAGACCCACACCACCCGCAGCCCACTGGGCAAGCTGAGCCCTGGCTTGTTTTTGAGAATGGAAGAAGCCGAGGCCCGGACGTTCGCAGAGACGCAGGTCCGGCAACTCCTGGATAAAGCCACCCGGCTTCAATTGTGGTTCATCAACCGCATTGACGCCTACGCCGATCAGCTTTCGGCTCATTACGAACAATACTACCAAAAGTTTGCCCGCCAGCTTATCGAGCTTAAGGATGCGATGGCAGAGCAGGAATCCGAGTATGGCAAGGAGTTTTGGAGTGCCGGAGCGGGGTCGCTTCGCGTAAAGCAGGTTTTTTCAGGGCGGGCGAAGGCACTGCGCGCTGCTCGCAAAGAAATTCTGGAGGGATACCGCAAGTTAAAGGAGGACTTTCAGCGGCAGCCCTATTTTGATGCCGAATTTCCCAAATGGGACGAAGCAGAAATGCCTGGGCTGAACCAATGGCTGAAAGCCTTTGAAACCCGGTTGCAGCAATGGCGGATGAACCTGAGGGAGCAGGTACAGGATGAAGTAACCCGCCTCAGCCGTAAGTCCGTGAATCCCCGCCTCGGCTTTGAAAATCAGGTTGAAGAGCTGGAAGAAAGCCTCGACCGCTTGCTGGACGATATTAATGAAACCGGGCTCTACCACTTGCCCCTGAGCCACAATACCCTTACGTTGCCCAAGCGGCAGCGGTTCCTGGATGAGGTAGTGGAGCAGCTGGAGGAAACCAGGCGTGCCCTGCCTGAATTTGGCAACTTCTACGCCTGGCAGCGCAATTGGCTTCAACTCGATGAGCACGCCCGGCGGATGATCAAAGGCCTGCTGAGGGTAAAACCTGACAACTGGATGGCGGCCTTACGGACCTGGTTCCTGGATAATGCACTCAGCCAGTCTTACGAAGCGGTACTGCCGCCGGATTTGGAGGCCCTGGAAGAATATGCAAAAGTAAACGGGCGCCTTAAGGAAGACCTGCCCGCGCACATCCTCCAGCTTTGGCAGTCCAGAAAAGAGCAGGCGGTACAGGACCTGCGCCGGCGCCGTAAAATCGCCTACAAATGGCTGATGCAGGGTGGAGCAGTTGAAGAGCGGATACAGTTTGCCCGTCATCTGCGTACCCTTGGGGACGTCCCCGTTGCTACGAGCCCGGCTTTGCTGACAGTGCCGCACCTGGCGGATGAGTTGTTCTCAGAAAGCAAACAGCGCTTTGGCCTGGTGATCGTAGAAGAAGCACACCTGGTACCGGCAGCTATGCTGGAGCGCTTATCCGCAATGGGGCACCGTACGCTTATGCTGAGCCCAAGAGGCTGGGACGATCAGTCGCTGCAGCCTCAGGAGCTTCAGGAGGAAGTACCGGCTTTTCAGTTGCGCCACATGCACGGCACCAGCACTTTGCACTTTCGAAACGCCGCCCGGCCCGCCCCCGTATTGCCCACTAAAGATCAGGTGGCTTTCGAGCAGGTGGACGGAATTTACGATGAGGCGCTCGAACAGAACGATGCGGAAGCCCGCTCGGTCCTGGCTATGCTGGCTAAAATCGAAAGGACGCCGCAGCGCACCTATCCCTCAGTTGGCATCGTTTGCTTTACGACCGGGCAGCGGTTGCTGCTGGCCGACTATCTGCTGGGCATCAAGCAAAGACGCAGCACCGGTGTGGAAACCATTCAGCAGCTCGAACGCAACGGCCTTACGCTGATGGATTTGTCTGAAGTAGAGGGGCAGAAATTTGATATTCTGATCGTCTCTGCCACTTTCGGGCCAGTAGGGCCCAATGGGCCTGTCACAGGGCATGTGCACCGGCTCGATCAGCCTGGCATTCAGCAACAGGTGGAAGCACTGATGAGTGCGGCCAGGCAGAAAGTATGGGTGGTCAATTCCCTGCCTTTGGATTGGCTCGGGGAAGGGGAGAAACGGTTCGAAGGCGGGCAGCGCCTGCCCGTTTACTTCGCCTTTTGGAAGGCTTGCGCCAATCATGACATATCAAAAATTGAACAGTTGTCTGCCCGCTTTGCAGCCCAACTGCAACAACCGGCCGCTTTCCCGCCTCCCTACGGCTTGCTCCGGCAGGTACAGCGCTACCTGAGGCCTTATTTGAGCCCGGGGCGCCTGCACCTGGCTGAACGTATATCCGATGACCAGCTTGCTTTAACGGTAGACCCGGCATCCGGCTTCTCCAGAAAATTTGGGCTTTTGGTGGATGGCTTTAAGGCGCATACCCCCTACACCAGTTTTGCATGGGAAGCACAGCAGCGGCAATGCTGGCAGGGACAAGGGTACGAACTCCACCAAATCTGGTCTCCGGATTGGTGGCGAAACCCCGAATTGCAGGCCCGGAAGCTGGCGAGTATTCTGATTCAGGAGGAACCGCCCCTGCCGCTTTCAACCGCAGATGAGGAAGAATAATAAGGCAGCCCATTGGAAAATGCAACTTTAATCCTTCCTTAACGGCCGCCGGGTTTTATTTTGCGTTTTATATATTGGATGAGCAACTCATTGCGGAGTTGCTTCGTATATTGGAATAGAATTAGGCGACGAGGATGAAAAGGAATAAGCTGATTTTAGTGGTTATAGGATTGAGTTTGGTATGGTCTTGCCAAAAAAAAGCTCCTTTGCCCGATGTGGAACTTCCGGGGCTGTCCCTCTTTTTACAAGCTGCCCCCCCGGGCATCGATCAGTACCTGAAGGAAAAAACAACGGATGAAAAACTGCAGCAGTTGCTGATGTTGAAAACGGATGCTGCTGAAGTGAGTGCTGCCCGACTGGGCGCCTCCTCCGGTTGCTGGCTTACGGCTGCCGCACCGGATGATTTGGACCGTCTCGACCGGCTTTGGGAAACCCGGGCTTCTTTTCCTCCTTTTAAGGTGACCGAGCCTAATCGTTTGCCTAACTATCTTTTTGGAGCGCAACAAGCATTTCCTTCCTTAGAGGCAATCTCCTCCATTGGAGACGATAGTCTGCGTATCCGGTTGGAACAAGCCTACATTCATCAGGCGAATGCACTGAAGTTGAGCTGGCTAAGTTTGCCTGGTTACGGCATGGAAGGAGGGGCTACCCTGCTGCCAGAGGCGGGTATTCAGAATCAGGCGCGCTGGATCAACCAAATGAACAAAGCCCATTTGCTATCCGTCGCGGCTCCTTTTTCGGATGCCGATCTGTTATCGGTGGATACCACCAAAGCTTTTCTTAAGTCCTTAGCGTACCACAGAACCTTGATTGAAGCCGGCTTAAGCGGATTCTGGTTGCCGGTGGAACAACTCGGGCGGAGTAGCCGTCTGGCAGACCTTTTCCGGAACCAGCTTCAGTTTGGCGGGCTGCTCATCGCAGAAGTAAAGGCGGAAGCGCAAATCGCCAACTGGCTTGAGCAGGATGTTGACCTGCTGGTAATTGAGGCAGGCGAATACACCACGGCGCTGAAAGCGTTGAAGCAAGCCTACCGCAGAGGGATACTCAGCGAAGAACGGCTCAATCAAAAGCTGACAAGAATTCTTAAAGCCCGCGCCTGGGCAGCGTATAAACCGGAGCCGGAGGCCCGTCCTGCGGCTACCAAACCAGCGCTGGAGGCTTCTGTAGCGGGCGCAACAGTGGAAACACCGCCCGAACGGCTTTCCAGAAAAGACTATTTCAGTGCCACAAGCTGGCCGGTATGGCAGCGCAAAGCCTATGCTTCTTCGATTGTCCTGGCTGCCAACCCGGAGCAGCGGGTCCCCCTCGAAGCAGGGGAGAAAGGCTGGACAATTCTGCACCTGCCAGGTACGGTCTACGACCGGCACTTCGAACAGCGCTTTGGGCACTATGCCAATTACCGGCTGGTGCGCTCCTGGGCAGAGGCTGCCACTGCTGACCGCCTTGTTGTATTGCTCGATCAGTACCGGTTGCAATCGCCGGACCTGGGGCAGTTGAACCGCATCCGGCAGCAGGCAGAAGTGGTGGTGGTCAACCTTGGGCACCCCGTTAACCTTCAGCAGCTGAGCCGGGATGAAGTGGTGGTACAGGCTTTTGGCAACAGCGATTTGGAGAAAGAACTGGCAGCGCAGCTGCTCTTCGGAGGTGTCGCAGCCAGGGGGCGCCTGCCATTGACCTACAGCTCTGATTTCCTGATCGGGCAGGGGGAGAAAACAGAGGCCGTGCGCCTGGAGCATGCCTTGCCTCAGCAGGTGGGCATAATGCCCGAACGCTTAGTGGGCATCGATGCGATTGTGCAGTCGGCAATCGACGAAGGAGCAACGCCCGGCGCACAGGTGCTGGTCGCGAAATCCGGGAAGGTCATTTACAATAAGGCTTTCGGCTATCACACCTACAAAAAGGAACAGAAGACACAGCACTCAGACCTGTACGATGTGGCCTCTGTTACTAAAATCGCAGCGACCACTCTGATGGCGATGCAGCAGTATGAAGCCGGTCAGTTGGAGCCCAAAGACCGCCTAAGGGAATATTTGGACCTTCCCTCTAACAGCCGCCTGCGCAATCTGACCCTGCAAAAATTAATGACTCATCGCAGCGGGCTGCAACCCCACCTGCCGGTGATCCCCTATTTGCTTGCCCGGGAAGCCGACAACGACAATTGCGCCGAATACTTCTGCAAAACGAGCTCACCGGAATTTGCCGTGCCGGTATCGAATAACTTCTTCTTCTCGACGCAGTTTCACGATAAGATTTGGGAAGACATGCAACGCCTGCGCGGCCGCCGTACGCGTTATCGCTACAGCGATGCCAATTTTGTGCTGACGCAACGGGTGGTGGAAGCTCTGGGAGGGCACCGCCTCGATACACTCGCAGCCATGCACTTTTACGAGCCCCTCGGGTTGCGCTATACCCGCTTTACGCCGCTCGCGCATTATCCCGCAGATCAGATCGTGCCTACAGAAGATGATTACCGTTGGCGGCATCAGCTCGTGCATGGGTTTGTCCACGACGAAACAGCGGCGCTTCTCGGAGGTGTGGCCGGGCATGCGGGCTTATTCAGCAATGCGGAAGACCTGGCGGTATTGTTCCAGATGCTGCTGAATGGCGGTACTTACGGCGGGAAGCAGTTCCTGAAGCCGGAAACGATTGAGTACTTCACCAGTGCCGATCATGGAAACCACCGTGGGCTTGGCTTTGATAAACCTGAGGAAGAGGATATCGAAGAGGGGGGGTACCCGGAAGCCATCAGTGAGCGGACCTATGGGCATACCGGGTTTACGGGCACCTGTGTATGGGTAGACCCGGACGAAGAACTGATCTTCATATTCCTGTCCAATCGAATTCATCCGGATCGCAACAACCGCAAGCTTTTCAAGGATAAAGTGAGAGAGCGTATCCATAATGTCATTTACGATGCCCTGAACACTTTTGAGCCGGAATGGCCGGAAATGGAGCGGCAGATTGCCTCAGTCCAAAATCCCCTCTAGCAGCCAATCGGCAAGTGCCTGCCGGTTGCTTTCCAGAATGACCCTTTGCTGGTCGAACTTATTCCTGATATTGGCGAGCTCAATGTAGACGGAAGGCGTCAGTGTTTCGCGGAGCATGTGCAGGTCGCGTGGAGTGACCGTGCCGTGGTACTGCCCGTTGGCGCGGTACTTGCGGTACTTTTTGCGCAGTGCGCGCTGCAGGTCGAGGGCAACGGTTTTGCTTTCAGAACTGGTCGGGTGATAGTAGAAAAAGACGTCTTTGCGCTCCCCTTTGTTCCGCGAATCTACGTGCACGATGATGGTCGTTTGTTCGGCTACTCCGGCAGCCTTGTTTTTTTCGTACAGCTCGTTAATGGCATTGGACCGCTGGAACAGCCGGGGCTTTTGCTGCCGCATGATTTTCTGCCCGCCCCAGACTACTTCGTCATAGTCGCAGTCCAGGAACTTGTCGCTTCGTATACCATCGTTATCATCGCGGATGATCATGTAGGCGGTTGCGCCATGAGCTACCAGGTTTCGGCAGAGGCGCAGTGCCACGTCATAGGCGTACTCGTCTTCGCAAAGGCTGTATTCGCCACGCCTGCCTATGGCCCCAGGGTCCGGGCCGCCATGCCCGCTTACGATGTAAAAAACTTTGCCCTTTAGGCGGGTGCTTTCCAGAGGTGTGTAGGCATATTTAGGGCCAAAAATAGGGAACTGGCGATTGCCGCCACCGGACTTGTCTACAGCTTCCTCAGGCTGCCGTTCGGCTATTGGCTCCGGGATTTTGAGGTCCGGGTCCGGGCAATAAAGCTCATGGTAGGGTACCCAGAGGACCCGGTTGTCTTTGAAGGATTGATCGCGCTGTTTTTCGGCCAGCATACGCTCGTTGTAGTCCTGAATCCGAACGGCCAGGTTCCAGTCGTCTATGCCGATAGTGGACCGTATCGTGCGCCCGTTGAATTCGTAAAGGAGGATAGGCAGCTCGTAAGTCCGCCCTACAATCAGGTGCGCGTTTTTTTGCAGGTTATTGAGGGCGTAAAACTTGGTGAAATTGCAGGAGTTACCGTCCAGCCCATACCGTCGCATGAGCGCGTAAATCCCATCACCGGACACGGCTTTGACCGTAAAATACCGGTTGCTTTCCGGTACAGTAGCTTTTGGGAGTTGAGCTTGTGCCGGCTGTATAGTCAGCCAGTAAGCCATTAGTATTGTCAGGGATAGAATTTTCTGCATCATCGCATACCCATTGTAGTCCATATTAATGGCTACCAGTTCATTTCAGTATAGTTGGGGGGCAAAATATACTCATTAACCCCCAAATTCCCTACCTTCGCGCCATGGGATTGATGAAAGAAGTGGTTTTTCTGTTGCGCAAGGACCTCCGCCTGGAGTTAAGGTCGAGTTATGCCATCAGCGGTATATTGCTCTACGTATTTTCCACCATTTTTATTGTCTACTCGTCTTTTCAGCGGGTGCAGCCGGATGTTTGGAACGCTCTGTTTTGGGTGATCGTGCTGTTTGCCTCAATTAGCGCCGTGGTAAAAAGCTTTGTGCAGGAGCATGGTGCACGGGAATTGTACTACTACACCCTGGCCAATCCGACCTCCATTCTGCTGTCCAAAATGCTTTACAATGTCCTGCTGCTGAGCCTGCTGAGCCTGCTGACCTGGCTGGGATTCAGCTTTGTAGCGGGCAACCCGGTGAAGGAAACTGCTCAGTTTTTTGGAGTGATTTTTCTCGGGGCAACTGGTTTTTCCATCACGTTCACCTTTGTCTCCGCCATTGCCTCCAAGGCAGACAGCAGCTCCACGCTTATGGCGATCCTGGGCTTCCCGCTTATCATTCCGGTCCTGCTCACGCTCATCAAGCTTTCAGCTAACGCCCTGCGGCTAATGCGGGATACCGGCATCGAGAAGGATGTGATGATCCTGGTGTCGATTGACCTGCTGCTGCTGGGTATTGCGTTGGTCCTTTTCCCTTTTCTTTGGAGGGATTAACGTACGTTATTGCCTTATTTCCGAAAGTGCGTTTTCAAGGAGGTTTTTTGCTTCTGTTTCAGCGGTTGTTAAAGTACCGGTGAGCAGGTTATGGCTCTCATAGGGGTCGGCTGCAAGGTGGAATAGTTCTTCTTCACCGTTTGCCTTTACAATAAGTTTGTATTGACCATTGCTGATGGCCCACGTGTTTTCTGCCCCGTTATCCATTTCAGCATATTGAAAAGACCTGGAACCCGAATGGCCGCTCAGTACAGGTGAGAAACTTTGACTGTCGTGGTGCACGGCCACCTCCATACCAGCAAGGTTGGCTATGGTGGCAAAAAGGTCTGCACTACAGATCAGGCTTTGGTCTTCGCCAGCTTTTCGGTCGATCCCTTTGCCGGAAATGAACAGCGGGACATTAATACCGCCCTGATAGAGGCTTCCCTTTGCTTTTGTTTCTGAGTATGGGGCCTGTACGACTTGTGCAGGCGTCCCATTGTCGGCCAGAAAAATGATGACTGTGTTTTCAGCCACCTCCTCAGGCAGGCTGTTGAGGAGACGGCCAATTTGAAAATCCATGGCTTCGATAGCAGCCATATAATAAGGTGTTGGGTCTGTCCCGGTGGAGTATTCCGGCAGGTCGCCTTGAGTGTGCATCGTTTCCGGAGGAATGTGGAATGGCGTATGAGGCGCAGTATAGGCCAGCCACAGCAACCAAGGAGCGCTTTGGCGGGCTACCCAGTCGATCGCAAGGTCGGTGAATACTTTTGAAACGTACTCTGTTTGCAAACTTCCGGCCCCGTCCTCAGTAAGTTGCCACTGATAGTAGTCTTGTACCGCGCCCCGGCTAAGCCCGGCATAGTAACCAATTCCAAAGTCCTCGGGGTTTGCGGCCGTTCCTTCTTCTGATAAATGCCATTTTCCGATTAAAGCGGTTGAGTAGGCACCTCCTGTACCCTCGCTTATATAACGGTGCAGTGTGGTCTCGGAAGCCGGAAGCGCGTCATTGGCCCATTTTACGCCTGTTCGGTAGCCATATTTGCCTGTAAGAATGGCTGCCCGGGTGGGAGAACAGGTAGGGTTGGACCAAAAGTTGCTGAAGCGTATGCCTTCACTTGCTATTTGGTCAAGGTTGGGCGTGTTTGGTTTTATGCTGCCTTCTGAAAAGCCGGAGGTAGCATCCTTGCCCATATCATCTGCGATAATGAGCAGGATATTGGGCAGTGTGCTAGCTGAGGGTTGAAGTGGGGCATCTGCCTGATTGCAGCCAAAAAACAATAAAATGAGAAAGATCAGGGCGGTCGGCTTCATAATGGTGTTTGCTTATTTAAGGCATGCAAGCTAATAATTGTACTCAGTTTCCAGTCTGCTTTTTGGGGGAGCAAAAAAGAATAAGGCATCCGGTTGCTTGAGAGGCTGGCCGGATGCCTTAGATGCCACTTTTGGAGTGGCTTAACCTCAGCGGGGCTATGCTTTTTGCGCCACCACAAAGTAGCGGGTGCTCTTACAGCTGTCTGCCTCCTCGGGTATAAGCTCAAGGCTGTAGGCATCGTAGAGCTTTACATTGCCTCCGAAGGCCCGCTCAAAGTAGGTGCGTACGCGGTGCAGAGGCGGCAGGAAGCGCTTGTGCCTGCCTGCGTAGTTGAGGTCCATTTGGCCGTCCCGGAATTCAATATTGAGAATTTCGCTTTCCTGGTACACCCGCCCTTCTTCTTCAATGAGCCTGGGAGTGCGCAGGGAGACGATCGACTGATCTTCGGCGTACATCACATTAGGGTACCACCGGATGTGGTCAGGCGTGATAAAGTCGCCCAGGAAATAGCCACCGGGTTTGACGAGCGCGGCAGTCTTTTCAATGGCTTCCTGCAAGTAGCGGCTCGGCAGATAATGAAAGACATTCAGCCCGGTAAAAGCAATATCCCACTGTTTGTCATCGGCATCGAAGGCGAGGATGTCCCCCTGCTCGGCCCGGATGCGGCGGCGGGCTTCCTGTACCATCGCTTCCGAAAGGTCCATGCCCAGCAACTGCTCATAGGGGAGCCCCATTTTGTCAATTACATAGCGTTCTACCAGTCCGGTGCCCGTACCAATGGAAAGGAACCGCTTGTCTGAAAAGTCAGGCACGAATTGTTGTTTAAAAAACTCAAGCCCACCAGCAATGAAGCCTTTAAGACAGGGGCGGCAGATGAGCTCGTCGTAAAGCGCTGCATATTTATGGAATTGATCGCCCTGCGTGGCTGTTTCGGCGAGCTCGTTCTGAAGTTGAGCGGCAGCACGGAGCTCCTGATTAAGGATACGCCAGAATACGGAGTTGTCGGTGTGGTGGTCAGCGTTGGTATGCGCTTTCAGGTCTTTGAGGAACTGAGGTCGTGCGGCATCAGAAAACAGGCGCTGCGCAGCGGCATTCAACTGTTCCCGGGCACCCGGCAGTCCGGCATCTGCCATCCGCTTTAAGCGCCGGGTCAGTTCCACCTGATAGCGCAGCAGGGTGGGAAAGTCCGCTTTTGGGCCGGGTTCCGTCCATTTGACTTCACTTTCGGGCAGGGCGAAGAACACCCCGCCATCAACGCGCTGAATGGTTTGGTTTTCCAGGTCATACACCCGGGCATCGCCGGTGACATTCTCAATATCTTCTGGCCTGCCGTAGACGTGCAGCGTTTGGAAAGGCTTAGCGGTAGGGTTGCCCATTTGGTGAACGAGGGTGTGGCTCACCCCAACCACAGCACCGGGCTCGAAGGTAAAGCGGGACAGGGTGGAAATCCGCCCTTCCTCAATCCGGAATGTGGCATGCTCAGCCGGGCCGAATACCTGCACGGCCCCCCATTCGGTATAGCCATGGTCATGGATGCCGGAAAAATCGCCAGGCTGCCAGCTCATGGCCATGATTTCAAAGTGATCGCCCCCGTAAATCAGTTTACGCCCGTAGCTGTCGGCAGCAGGATGGCCGTAGTCGGCCCAGGGCGCTATATCTTCGGGTTGAACGCCGGCTTCCAGCACAATCCTGCGCATATCAGCAGGTTTTAAGGCGCGTTTGGCTTCCAGTTGCCGGGCAATGTGTTGTAAAGCTTTCGGGAGTGCTTCGATGGTCTTCGCTGGGGGGAGAGGATGGCTCACCGTTTTTTGCATAGTTTATAAGTTTCGTTATTGACGCCTCAATATCAGTAATTCAGTATAAAGTTTTGGTGACTACAATCACAAATTGGCAAAAGCGAACAAATTTCCGGCAGATAACATTTCCTATCTGTTGAGTAGGTTTTAAAATTTTGCAGAGTGTGACGGCCGTCACTGAATCGAGGTGGGCGTCGTTGCATCTTTGCACTGTGATCGTCATAAAATACAACTGAACATGAGCAAGAAAATGTCTTTCAACGACTTGATCAACGGCGAAAAGCCAGTTCTTATTGATTTCTCAGCCGAGTGGTGCGGGCCTTGTAAGGCAATGGCGCCTATCCTGAAAGAAGTGGCAGGGGAAATCGACGGCAAAGCTTCTATCGTGAAAATAGATGTAGACCGCAACCGGGCACTCGCCACGAAAATGCAGATTCAGGGCGTCCCCACTTTTGTGCTGTTTAAAAATGGTGAAATCATGTGGCGGCAATCGGGCATGCAGTCCGCGCATCAGCTGAAGCATGTGATCAATCAGTTCGCAAACTAAAAAACTGTCTGCCCGGGGCGTTGCCGTGCTGGCAAAATTGCGGCATCCTGACCGGAGCAAACTAGTGGATTGAGACGCAAATGCTTGACAGTTAACGACCAGGCACTACAGAAGGCTTGAGCTTGAAAATACTATCAAATAATTCGGTCTAGTCGCACTAGCTTTTCGATAATACCAACAAACAGATTAATTATGAATTTAGCGGTAAATGCTTCCTCCCTCGTCCAGTTCATCAGCCAACCCTGGCACTGGGCAGTTTCCGGTGCTGCCATAGCACTGGTCCTCGCTTTGATGACGTGGATGGGGCGCAGCTTTGGCGTTTCTACTACTTTTAAGGCCTTTTGCAGTGCCGCAGGTGCAGGAAAAGTGTCTGACTTTTTCAAAATGGATGTCAAAGAGGAGTTTTGGCGGATCGCTTTTGTGATCGGTGGCCTGATTGGTGGTTATATTGCCACTAACTTTTTGCAGAGCCCTGAGCCCGTTGCGATCAGCCCGGAAACCATTGACTACCTGGCAACGATCGGGATCAACTATCCGGAAGCGGATGCTAAGGGTATCGGTTTTGTGCCTACTTCCCTGCTCAATTTTGAGAGCCTGAGCGGTATACTTATGGCAGTAGGAGGGGGCTTCCTCGTTGGGTTCGGTGCCCGCTACGGCGATGGCTGTACTTCGGGGCATGCGATCTCCGGCCTGGCGCACTTCCAGTTGCCTTCACTCATTACGGTGATCGGCTTCTTTATTGGTGGGCTGGCTATGACCCATTTCATTTTCCCATTCCTGGTGGGGTAATCATTTTTTAAGCAAAAAGTCGTAGAACACAACGATATGAAGAACTTATCATTCCTGGCAGTGGGCATCTTTTTCGGGATCGTAATGGCCAAATCAGAGGCTGTTTCCTGGTTCCGTATCCATGAGATGTTCCGCTTCGAGAGCTTCCATATGTATGGCATTATTGGTACCGCAGTGGTATTGGGTGCTGCCTCCATGTGGCTGATGAAGAAAACGAAAATGACCACCCTTCGGGGCACACTGGTCGGTTATAATCCTATGAATTTGAACATTAAGCGGCACTTGCTTGCCGGCACGATCTTTGGATTGGGCTGGGCGCTGGTAGGTTGCTGCCCCGGGCCTATGTACGTTTTGCTGGGCAGTGGCTACACCATCATGCTGCTGATACTTGCAGGTGCCACGCTCGGGACATTTACCTACGGGCTGGTGATGAAGTACCTGCCGCACTAAGAGATTTTCAGTTGGGTGATTTATTGGGTTACGGATGGGCTGTGCTTATAGCTCATCCTCCATTAATTGGGCTCGCAAAGCAATTTGTGAGCCTAATTTTTTTGCCTGCGGTTGCGCCAGGCTCCGAAGAACAGCAAACCGGCCCCGATCAGGCTGCTGGCCAAGCCCGCTCTCACAAAGGTGAGGCTGAGTGGCTCCTGCCCAAATTCACGTTCGATCTGCAAAATATCCTCAATGATGACCTGGCTGAAGCATACTGCTGCTACGCCAAGGAGCAACAGGAATAAACCAGCGGCAAAAAACACGGTGTTGTTGCGCATGTAATGGATGAGTATCAGGCACCCTCCAAAGAAGCTTGAAGCCGGAAGCATTGCCACTTCAGCTGCTGAAGGACCAGCCAGCTGTCGCAGAAAGCGGTAAGAACAAGCTCAGGAGTACGGCCCATTTTTTCGTATGGAATTTCAGCGGCAGCATTCCCTTTCGTCGTCGACTTAAGCAGCCTGCCGGCACGATAGTAGAAATAATGTTTGAACTCGAATTGTTCATCCAAAGTGAAACAGAAAACATCAGTACCGGAAGCGCGGGTAAAGTCCTGCAGGGCCTTGTCGGTGGCATTTTTGCTGCCCGGCTCTGACTTTCTGATGAGCATGGGTTGCCCATTGTGCACGGTAGCGAGCAGGAAATGGGGGGGTGGCGACTGCGACAATTCCAGAAACCCTTCTTTGAGTGTCGTTGTTTTTTCGGCAGGTTCGGCGTCTATGCGCACATGGTCGAGAAAACCTTCGGCGTTGAGTACGATATTTTTGCCAGCCAGAATAAACTCGTAATGGTCAGTCATGTAGCTCCAAATGGTTTAGGATTGGGCAAGCCTGTAGGAGCCTGCCCAATGTTGGGTCCGAAAATTAGCGGACGATCCAACCGTTCCCGAAACCTTCCTTAGGCTGGACAAAGACAAGATTGCCCTCGTTGTTTTCAGCCATCAAAACCATGCCCTGAGACGCTACGCCCCTCAGTTTACGGGGCGCCAGGTTAGCTACTAAGACTACGGATTGCCCGGGCAGGTCCTCAGGCTTGAAAAACTTGGCGATACCGGAAACGACGGTCCGCTTTTCACTACCAATATCAACGGTAAGCTTCAGGAGCTTGTTCGCTTTTGGCATTTTCTCTGCCGCCAGGATGGTGCCGGTCCGTAAGTCCAGTTTAGTGAAGTCGTCAAACTCGATATTGGGTTTGATGGGCTCGCGCTCCTGCTCCTGGTCAGCCGCTTCGATGGCTTCCAGTTTCTCCTTTTGACGGTTGACGATCTGAAGACGGCTGTCGTCTTTGCGGTCGTGGATTTTGGCAAACAGCAACTCCGGTTGGCCAATCTTGTGCCCGGCAGGGAGCAGCGGTTCTTTGTTGGCCAGTTGCTCCAGTGCTTTTTGCAGATCGCCGTTTTCCAATTCCGGCAAGCCGGTCAGCCTGCGCAGTTTTGGGCTGGTAAAGGGTATAAATGGTGCTGTCAGGAGGCTGAGCAGGGCAACGACCTGCAAGCCTGTAAACATGATATCCCGGATGGCCGGGTCTTCCGGGTTGGCTTTGTAGAGAGCCCACGGTGCTGCATCTTGCAGATAGGCATTGCCCCAGGCCGACAGTTCCATCACCCCCTGAGCTGCCGTGCGGAAGCTGAAGCGGTCAAGGTCCTGTACGATACGGTCCACAATCTCAAGGGCAGGAGCCAGCATTTCATGGGGGTCTTTGCCAGGAGTGGGGACAGCCCCTTCAAAATACTTATTGGACAGTACAATCACCCGGTTAACGAAGTTGCCGAGATTGTCCGCCAGTTCCTTATCGTGGAAATCCACAAACTCATCCCACTTGAAGTCGGCGTCCCGGTTTTCCGGCATATTGCGGGTCAGGGCGTAGCGCAGGGCATCTTCCTTATTGGGGAAGTCTTTGAATTCTTCCAGGTATTGGTGCTGCTCAAGTCCCCAGCCACGGGATTTGGAGAATTTCTCGCCCTCGAAGTTGAGGAACTGATTGGCCGGGACATTTACCGGAAGGTTGTAGTCCCCGTAGGCTTTGAGCATGGCCGGGAAGACGATGCAGTGGAACACAATATTATCTTTGCCAATAAAGTGGATCAGCTCGCTGTCTTCGCTTTTCCAGTAGTCCTCCCAGTTCTTGCCATTTTGTTTGGCCCATTCGCGGGTAGCTGAGATGTAACCGATGGGGGCATCAAACCACACGTAGAGGACTTTGCCTGCTGCATTTTCCACCGGCACAGGTATACCCCAGTCCAGGTCGCGTGTGATGGCACGAGGCTGCAGCCCGCCATCCAGCCAACTGAGGCACTGACCGACTACGTGGCGTTTCCAGGCTTTGGGGTCGTGGTGCGTTTGGCCATTCAGGATGCCCTTGTCGATCCATTCGCGCAGCCAGTCTTCGTGCTTGTCGAGTTTGAAGTACCAGTGGGTGGTTTTGCGCAGCGTAGGCGCTTTCCCGCTAAGGGTGGACTTGGGATCGATGAGCTCGGTAGGGGACAGGTCGGACCCGCAGTTCTCGCATTGGTCCCCGAAGGCTGCCCCGTGGCCGCACTTGGGGCAGGTGCCTGTGATGTACCGGTCAGCCAGGAACTGATCATAGTCCTCATCGTAATATTGTTCCTGCTCGCGCTCCTCAAATTCTCCACCTTTATTATAGAGTGTGGTGAAAAAGTCCTGGGCGGTTTCGTGGTGGATAGGTGCGCTTGTACGGTGGTAAATATCAAAGGAAATACCGAGCTGCTGAAAAGTCTGTTTATTCAGCTCATGGTATTTGTCGATAATCTCCTGAGGGGAAATGCCTTCTTTTTTGGCCCGGATGGTAATGGCGGCACCATGCTCGTCGGAGCCGCACACCCAAACTACGTCTTTGCCAAGCAGGCGAAGGTAGCGGACATAAATATCGGCGGGAAGGTAAGCGCCTGCCAGGTGGCCAAGGTGCAGGGCGCCGTTGGCGTAAGGCAATGCGGAAGTAACGATATATCTCTTGCTCATGCTTAGTCGGCTTTGTCGGCGAAGATAATATTTCTTTCACCGTTTATAAGAGCTTGTTGGGATTTTGCTTTTGGAGCGAACGCAGCCAAATTTTATTCTGATCAAGGCATGATGAGGGAGCATCCGTACGGACGTGACCGAAGAATAACGAAGAGCAGGGCAAAATTTGGCAAGAGCAGCCCGAAGTGTAAAATCCCAACAAGCTTTAAACGACTGAAGCAAAAGCAGCGTTCCCGGGGATGGTTACATAAAGGAGCAGGTACTGATTTCCCAGCGGTTGCGCGGCAGAAAATTGGTCAGCTTGATCAACAGGGCCTGCCCTTCATAGAGCAAGACGTACTGAGCTGTGCGTATATCCTTGCCGATGTTGCGCATGCCAGTGCACCTCATGCCAAGAAAGGAGCCCAAAGGGATGGGGCTGCCGTTGATGGACTGCCGGAGCCGGTTGAGCACTTCTTCGGGGGTGCGGCCAAAAGCGCTGCGGCTCATCGTCAAATGGGTAAGTTCTGTTTTCAAAGCTAAGGTGTTCATAGGGAATCTTTTTGCAGATTAATCAGGTGAAATCTTTAGATGTTACTGTAAGGACGTACGATATACAGAGGGGCGTTGGATCATTGGAGAGAATTTTTTTTCTTTGCGCCGCAATAAGATCTTTCGGATCGCCGTTTTCTTATCTCCTGACGCCGCGAGCAGCATTTGCCTGAAAAAAATTTAACATTTGCGAGGCAACAATCCTAAAATCTAAGGCGTTACTAAGGCGAAACAATGAAACAAACAGCGTAAATTCGCTGGCAAGATTTATAACTGGGGTTTAGTTTTTTAGGAGTGTAGCGGCGTAATGCTGCTACACTTTCTTTTTTTTGTAATTTCCCGCCCGAATTACAGCCATATAAAACCATTTATGCAGCTGCTACCATTCAGGGCAACTTTCCCTAAGCT
>JANSXW010000077.1 GCA_024742755.1 bacterium
CGGCAGTGGTGAGACGGCTACTCAGGGCTGTGGCGCTGCTGTAAACGGTGCCGAGCTGGAAGGCAAAATCGCACTGGTGGACCGCGGTAGCTGCCAGTTTGGTACAAAGTGCCTGAACGCTGAAATGGCAGGTGCCATTGGCGTTATCATCTTTAACAATCAGCCGGGTGTTGGTGTCATCAACATGGCAGGTGGTAATGACGGAGGCATGGTGACTGTGCCTGTGGCCATGCTGGACTATGAAGCTGGTCAGGCCATCCGCTCAGCGCTGGAGAGTGGCGCGGTGAACATCACAATGGGTAACCTGGTACTGCCAAACGACATCGGTGCCGCAGCGCCAAACGTAATGGTGGCTCCCTACGGTGTAGTGCCTATTGATCAGGTGACCGCTGAGAACTTCACCTTCGTACCTGGTGCCAATATGGTAAACAATGGCTCCAATGCTGCTTCTAACCTCAGCGTATCGGCTACGATTGAGTACGCAGAGCTTGACGGCTCTAACCCAACGGAAGTGTACAGTGAGTCAGGCATGTTGTCTGAAACCATTGATCCGGACTCTACTTCCAGCCTGTTAACGCTTGCTGGGTTTACGCCTGCCAACGGTATTGGTCGTTATACCACTACTTACCAGGTGGCTAGCGACAGCACAGATCAGCTTGATTTTGATAACACCTACACTTCTACATTCGCAGTGACTGATTCAATCTACTGCAAAGGCGGATGGGACTTTGCTGCCGGCCGTCCTAATGTGACGATTTACTACTCTGTTGGTGGCGGTGGTGTCTTCGAGATGATGGCACCGTTTATTTTTCCTAATGGTAGCGGTCTTCGTATCGACACCATAATTGTCGATGTACTAGCACCATCTGGTTCTACACTGGCTAGTGAGCCATTTGAAGCTTATGTGTATGAATGGACAGATGCCAATGAAGATGGAGTTGCTCTCAACGACGAAATACTGACAGTTGGAGTATCTACTGTTGCCTTCCCTGACACTTTCCCTGATCAGGTTGGCGAGCTGACATTGCCTATCATTGACTTTAATACATTCTCTGAGCCAGGTCCGGTTGTTAATCCAGATGCAACTGCATACTTCGTAGGTATTCGCTATACTGGTGAGGGGCAGGCTTTCATCGGTGTAGATGAGACCTTTAGCCATGAGCAGTACATAGAATTTTTGTCTGCTAATGCAGCATTGACAGATGCAGACTATCCCTACTTTGTAGTAAGCTCTTTTGACCCTAGCGATAACTCGCCGGATTTCTCCACCAAAGGGCTGTTTACTGACGTTTCTGCAGGTCTGGGGCTTGCCATCAAAACCGCTCCAATCGCCAGCAGCACAGAGGACGTAGTAGGTGCAGAAACCTTCGAGATGGACATCTTCCCGAACCCAACTGCGGAGAAGCTGACCACCAATCTTACTTTCAAGGAGAGCACAAGCTTCGTAGAGTACAACATCACTTCTGCTAACGGACAGGTGCTGTTGCGTCAGCGCGACAGCAGCGTAGGTGAGCGCGAGCAGGCAGAGTTCAATGTAGAGGCACTGCCAGCCGGTCAGTACTTCCTGATGATCCGAACGGAGCAGGGTATTCAGACGATGCCTTTTGTGAAGAAGTAATCTGCTGCCAAGTAGTGTATAAATGAAGACCTGAAAGGGTTTTCCATTCAATCAGGCGCCCCGCTGGAGTTTTCCGGTGGGGCGCTTGTCGTTAATTTGCGCGTATCCCTCGAAAGGATTAGGGGCTTCTAAGCGAGATAGCTTATTTTAAGGCATTCATTAAGTCTAAAAAACCACACCTTATCCATGAATGCACACGAGATAGATTTTCAGATCTTCGGTGAAGAAATGCAGTACGTTGAGATTGAGCTTGACCCCTACGAAACGGTCATCGCAGAAGCTGGCAGCTTTATGATGATGGACGACAGCATCGAGATGGCCACTATTTTTGGTGACGGCAGCCACCGGGAAGAAAATTCCGGGCTTTGGGGCAAAGTCCTTTCAGCAGGAAAGCGCCTGATTACCGGGGAGAGCCTGTTTATGACGGCATTTACGCATGCCGGGACCGGGAAGAAGCGTGTTTCTTTTGCTTCACCCTACCCCGGGCGGATTATCCCCCTCGACCTATCGGAGCACGGCGGCAAAGTCATCTGTCAGAAGGATGCTTTCCTGTGCGCTGCCAAAGGGGTGTCTGTCGGTATTGAGTTTTCGAAGCGCCTGGGCCGGGGCTTCTTCGGTGGCGAGGGCTTCATCATGCAAAAGCTGGAAGGCGATGGCTTGTCCTTCCTGCATGCCGGGGGCACCGTAACGCGCAAAGAGCTGGCCATTGGCGAAACGCTGCGGGTAGATACCGGTTGCCTCGTGGGCTTTACGCAGGATGTAGACTACGATATTGAGATGGTGCGCGGTGTGCGCAACGCTATTTTTGGTGGCGAGGGCCTGTTTTATGCCCGCCTTCAGGGGCCGGGCAGCGTTTGGGTACAATCCCTGCCATTTAGCCGCCTGGCTGACCGCGTGCTGCGGGCGTCCAAACACTACGGTGGTGGCAAAAAGGGCGAAGGCAGTGTACTCGGCGGCCTTGGCGACCTGCTCGACGGGGATGGCTGGTAAACACAAAAAAAATAAGTCACCGCTGCAAACAAAAATTCGAACGCGCTGTTTATTGGTAGTTTTACTATCGATTCGAGTCGAATTACTCAAAAGATGGTGAAAAGAATTTCTGTTGTAGTTCATTCCGGTTATCCACTGGAATTGAATTTACATGGTGACTGAGGCTTTTGGAGGAGAGGCATTGCCTCTCCTTTTTTATTGATAGCTTCTCTATCGGTTTTGTTGACCGCTTCCGGGAGATGACGCAAGCCAGACTCGGTATTAAAGTGGTCCTCATGCGCGTGGAGCGGGTGCCGTACATGGATCAATCGGGGCTGCATGCGATGGATGATGTGATCCCGAGTTTAGGGCATCGTGGTGGCTTTCTCCGGTCTGCAGAATCAGCCCTGCTTATGCCGGAGCGAATCAACGTTATTACTGTCCTTATCTACGAAAATTTTATTTTTGAAGGTTTCGAATCCTGCCTTTGCTGGCTGAAGCCTTACCTTGAGCAGGAAAAACCCGGCGACCTGGCTGAGGAACACAGGCCAGGCAGCCCTGAAAGCACACTGTTTAAACTGCAATAGCGATGTCAATTTCCATTCAGATGCAGCTCAACGAAAGGTTGTATCTCAAAAATCCACAGGATACCAAGCTGGGTAAAAAGATCATTCAGTACAGCATTATCCTGATTGATGAGATCGGGTTTGAAGCTTTTACCTTCAAAAAACTGGCTGAGCGGATTAGCTCTACCGAGGCCTCCGTTTACCGCTATTTTGAGAATAAGCACCGCCTGTTGGTCTACCTGCTCTGCTGGTATTGGGAGTGGATGAAATTCAGCATCGACTACAACACCATGAATATTGAGGACCCGAAGCAGAAACTAAAAATTGCCATCTCCGCTATCGTGGATACCTCCCGCCGGAACACCTCCATTCAGTTTGTAGACGAGGATGTCCTGCACCGTATCGTAGTGGCAGAAGCCACCAAGGCGTACCATACCAAACAAGTAGACGAAGAGAATAAGGAGGGCTTTTTCCTGACCTACAAAAGCCTGGCCAAGCGCATCGCAAAAATCATCAAAGAAGTCAATCCTGACTACCCTTACCCAAGAGCACTGGCCAGCACCCTGCTGGAAATGGCGAACAACCACATCTACTTCGCTCAGCACCTGCCCTCCCTCACCGATATCGAAGTGAAGGAGGATGACCTAAGCCAGGTCGAAGAGTTGCTGGAGGACTTCGCCTTTGGGCTTTTGATCAGAGATTAATCAAACATCTTCGTTTGCCCATCGTCTTCCACATCAAAGTCGATGCTATCCCCCGGCTTGAGTTTTTCCCCACCGTCCTTTGAGGCAGCGGTTTCCTTTTCCAGGGGGCTTACAGACAGCAGGCGCTGATCGGCGACTTTATTGCCCATGGCACGCCAGCCTTTGACGTCAATAAAGTCCTCAATGTCGAGCTCCTGATCGATTTTCTGGCTGCCCTCTTTGATCTGATATTGGATAGCGGCACCCGGTTCGGGCGTAGCAAACAACAGCTTGCTCTTCTTGTGCTCCGTGATGAACAGGAAGCGCTGATTGGTAGAGGTGGTCTCCACCTGAAATCGCTTGGCCACGGACCAGCCGCGTTCGCCCTCGTAGTAGACTGCGCTGATGACGGCATCCGGGTCAAACTTGCCGATGGAAACAATCTCTTTGGGCTCGAATTTTTTATTGAGGTCGAGCTCTATCACTTCGTAAGCCCCTTCCTTGTAAATGGCAAAGAGGTGGTCGCCGGAGTTGAACTCGCCCAGAAGCAGCCCCCGTTCATCGGTATTCAGACGGCCACTGACTTCATCCATCCATATTTTGATTGCGCCAAGCGTCGATTCTCCTTCTTCTTTCAGCGAAACCTTGCGCACGGGGTATTTGGTCACCGTATTGCCCTTGGAGCCCCGCCCTTTGATCTCCAGCTCGCTAAAGTCATAATCAAAGACCTTGTTCCGTGCCCGGCTGCCCTGCGTGAGCTGCACGGTAACGACTTCGGCTTCTCCGTTCGGATTGGCGGTGAAATACAGCGGTTTTGAGCCGTTTTCACCTGTGGTCATATCGTACTCGCGGTCACGTGTGATGGACTGCACCTGAAAGCGTTTGGCGAACGTCCGCCCGGTCTTGCCGTCTACGTATATGGCGTTGTAGGTGGTCCGGTCATCGCCCTTCTTCCAGACATCGATGTGGATGATATCCTTGCCGGCAAAGACCTTATCGGCAATCCGGGATACCTGATACTTCCCGTCTTTGCGGAAAACGATGATATCCGCAATATCCGAGCATTCGCAGACAAACTCGTCCTTCTTCAGGCCGGTACCGAAGAAGCCTTCCTTCCGGTCCACATACAGCTTGGCATTTTTAGCCACCACCTCTGTCGCTTCGATGTTCTCAAAGGTGGTAATGATGGTGCGGCGCTCTTTGCCTTTTCCGAATTTCTGCAGCAGGTTTTCGTAGTACGCAATGGCGTAGTCCGTGAGGTTGTCCAGGTGGTGCTGTACCTCTTTGAGCTCCTCTTCCAGCTTTTTGATCTGCTCCTCAGCTTTGAACGTATTGTATTTGGAAATCCGCTTGATCCGGATTTCGGTCAGGCGCACGAGATCGTCCTCTGTGATGTCCCGCAGAAGTTCCAGCCGGTCATCGTTTTTCTTTTGCTTTTCGCCGGGCACACGCACGTACTTCCGCAAGCCGCTGTCTACCGCTTCAAGAACGGCCTCCCAGGTTTCGCACTGCTCGATGTCCCGGTAGATGCGGTTTTCGATGAAAATCTTTTCCAGGCTGGCGAAATGCAGTTTTTCCAGCAGCTCCGCCTTTCGGATTTCCAGTTCCCGCTTCAGCAGGGCTTTGGTTTGCTGTGTGCAGATATCCAGGATGTCCTCCACGGTCATGAAGTGGGGCTTGTCCTCGATAATGACGCAGGCATTGGGCGAGATAGATATTTCACAGTTGGTAAAGGCGTAAAGCGCATCAATGGTGAGGTCAGGAGAAACGCCATTGCCGAGTTCGACCAGCACTTCCACATGCTCAGCGGTGTTGTCCACCACCTTTTTGATCTTAATTTTGCCCTTGTCGTTGGCCTTAAGGATGCTGTCGATGAGGGACTGTGTCGTGGTGGCGTAGGGCAGCTCCCGGATAGCGAGCGTACTCTTGTCCACGGCTTCGATTTTGGCCCTGACCTTAACCCGGCCGCCCCTTTTGCCGCCCCGGTAGTCCGACACATCCACCATGCCGCCGGTCTGGAAATCGGGGTAGATTTTGACCTTTTTCCCCTGCAGCAGCTTGATGGAAGCCTTGATGAGCTCGTTGAAGTTGTGCGGCAGGATTTTAGTGGAAAGCCCCACGGCGATACCATCGGCGCCCTGTGCCAGGAGCATCGGGAACTTCATCGGCAGCCCGATCGGCTCCTTTTTCCGGCCGTCGTAGCTCAGCTGCCAGTCGGTGGTTTGAGGGTTGAAGGCCACCTCCAGCGCAAACTTGGTCAGGCGTGCCTCAATGTAACGGGGAGCGGCTGCGCTGTCGCCGGTACGCACATCGCCCCAGTTGCCCTGTGGGTCAATGAGCAGGTCCTTTTGTCCGAGATTGACCAGGGCATCGCCAATGGCAGCATCCCCGTGGGGGTGGTACTGCATGGTCTGCCCGATGATGTTGGCGACTTTGTGGTAGCGCCCGTCGTGCATTTCCCGCATAGCGTGGAGTATCCGCCGCTGCACGGGCTTCAACCCGTCAATAATGCCGGGTACGGCGCGTTCCAGAATTACGTAGGAAGCATAGTCCAGGAAGTAATCCTCATACATCCCTTTAAGGGTAATGATGTTTTCCTGGCCGTTCTGTTCAGCTGTCTCACTCATATTTTGACTGGCTTATGCCTGTATGTATTTTTCCCAAAAGTACAAAAATACCGCCAAAAAAATAAACAAAAAATTTACTGAAAAACATTTTTAAAACAAGTCGAATATCCAGAGGCGGCAAAAGGCGGCAGAAATTGAAGCAGCGGGCAGCGAATCCGATTTTCAAAGCGTTCCTCACTATAGGTTAGCTACACTACGCCTGAATATTTGAAATATACGTCATCATCTGCCTCTATTTAGCATAGAAAAGACAAAGCGTACCCGCTTTCCCGGTTGTATCTTTTGCTGAATTAGGGTAATTTGGGCTAATTGAACATACATGGATATCGCTTTGCCCTTAGAAAACAATGAAAAAGGCTTAATACAGGCCTGCGTTCGCCGGGAACGCTGGGCTCAGAAGGTGCTGTACGAGGAGTACTACAGCCGGATGATGGGTGTATGCCTGCGTTATGCCACTGATGACGAGGAGGCACTCGATATTTTGCACGAAGGCTTTATCAAAGTTTTCCGGCACATCGGCAAGTATAAGCCGGGGACCTCACTTTCGGCATGGATTCGGCGCATTATGGTCAACACGGCGATTGATTACTTCCGTAAAAACAGCCGCCGCCGCACCGAGGACATGGACGAGGCGTATGACATCAGTACCAATGACCCGGATGCGATCAGCCGCTGCACGGAGCGGGAGATACTGGAAGCCATACAAGAGCTTACGCCTTCCTACCGGGCCGTTTTTAATTTGTATGTGATCGAAGGGTACGCGCACAAGGAAATTGCAGAGCTACTTGACATAACAGAAAGCACTTCCAGGTCGAACCTGGTAAAAGCTCGGTTGAAACTGAAAGAAATGCTGAGCGAACGACTATAAAGGATATGAAGAAAAGAGAAGATCGCCAGTTTGATGAACAAATCCGCCAGAAGATGACCAACCTCCGGCCTGAAACCGGTGCGCCAGATTGGTCGGCTTTTGAGGAGCAGCTTGATGCGGCGGAGGCCCTTGATGCGGGCCCGGCAGAAGCGGGGCCGCGGGAGGTGGATGAGGTGATCTTTGCCAAAATGCATCAGTATGAGGTGCCCTACGAGCCTGCTCACTGGGCTCGTATGGAAGCCAAACTTAATGAGTGGTTTACCTGGCCTCAATACGTACTGCGCTACAAGACGATGGAGCTGGCGCTGTTCCTGCTGCTTTTCATCACCTGCTGGCAGTACCTGCCGAAATTGGGTACGCCGGTCGCGGGCAGTCATCCTTCCGGACAGTCTGATTACACTAATCTATCTGCCGATCATCAATCCCTGAAAGAAACACCTGCCGAAATCCAGGGGCTTCCAACAGACAACACAACATCCGGCCTTAACCAGTTGACGGATGAGCAGGGGCAGCCGCCCGCGGAGGCTTATAAGCGCAACAACCTGCTAACGGCAAGTGTGCTGTCCGAACCGGGCAGTGAAACAACTGCTCAGGGTATAACAGAAGGGAATAGCCGGACTTGGGACCCTTTACCCCTGCTTTCAGGTACAGAAGGACCGCAAAGCCTTCGGTCTAATACGGTGGCAGAGGCTTCAGAACTACCTTTCCCCGCCCTCATGAGCCCTGCGGCCACATTGGAAGATGATGCCCCATACGATTTGGCGGCCTCAGCCTTGCTTCCGGGACTGCCCTTTGAAGCCTTGGCTGAGCCTGAGGCTGACTTGGGAGAGACCAAAGTCAGGCGCATGAAAAAACGGCCTGCTTTACTGGTTGGCATGTTTGGCAGTGCGGACTACAACCATATCCTGGTCCCGGCCAGCTCCGAAAAGCGATTGACAGAAAGCCTGGAGCGGGCGGCAATAGGGTACGGCGGCGGCCTGTCTCTGAGTGCTGATTTTGGCCGTTTGGAGGTGGAAACTGGCGCCATCTACGCCGCGCGTTACTATCCGGTGGGTATTGTTTACGTCAGGGGCAGCCTGCTGTCGGGGCTGCGTGGGGACGAGCTGCGCACTACAGAGCTGAATATGCTTAGCATTCCGCTGCATGTTCGCTATGATTACTTCCAGCATAACAAATGGCGTGCTTACGTTTTGGGCGGCGGTTCCGTACAGGTCGCTTTCCAAACCAATTACTATACAGCAGAAGCGCCTCAGTTTGACTTCCTGCCGGCTATGCCGCCACCGGTGACCGATGGTCCGGCGGGTGGTGAGTCTGAAATTGACCGCATCCGGCGCAATGGGCAAGGCTGGTTTGAAGGCGGTAATTTTAAGGACAATGCTTACCTCACGCTCAACTTTGGCTTTGGGGCCGAACGGTACTTCTCAGAGCGTTGGAGCCTTTTTGTGCAGCCGGTTTATCAGCATTCCGTACACTATTTCAAGAATATTGACGGCCTTGGGCCAAACAACGACCGGATTAATTCGCTGTCAGTCCTGATAGGTACCCGGGTACGTTTGAAGTAGCCTAGTGGCGCTAGCCTTCTTCTTTCAGCCGGAATCCGACCCCGTGGATATTCTCGATTTTGAGCTGCGTGTCCTTGCGCAGGTATTTGCGGAGGCGGGAAATAAACACATCAAGGCTGCGCCCCAGAAAGTAGTCGTCTTCGCCCCACAATTTTTTCAGGATGTCGGAGCGCCGGATCACCTGATTGCGTTGCTCCGCGAAAAGCCTGAGCAAGTCTGCCTCTTTTTGCGTAAGCTGCCGCGGCTCTCCATCCCCTTTCAGCAGCAGGTTCTGGTAATCGAACCGAAATTGCCCCAAGGCATATTCCGAAGCGTTGTCCGGTAGCGGAATCTGACTGCGCCTCAGGAAGATTTCGACCTTGAGCATGAGTTCTTCAATACTGAATGGCTTGGTGATGTAATCATCAGCGCCCAGGCGCAGCCCTTTCAGCCGGTCTTCTTTCAGCGATTTGGCAGTCAGGAACAAAATCGGTGTGTGGGTGTCCTGCTCGCGGATACGGCGGGCAATGGCAAAACCATCGATGTCCGGCAGCATCACATCCAAAATATAGAGGTCTATGTCAGGCGTTTGGGCATCGATCAGCTGCAGGGCTTCCTTTCCGGTCGCGCAATGAGTGATCTGATAACCCTGAAGTTCCAGGTTGTCGCGGGTCACAAAGCTCAGGCTTTCGTCATCTTCAACGTATAAAAGGTGTGCTTTCATAAATGCAATTGGCTTTTAGGCATTGGTCAGCCGGGTGGCCGTCCTGCGAAGATACCTCGAAAAATAGGTGCGAAGTTGGTGCCACCAGCTTTGGAAGCCGGGCTGTAGAACAGGGATGTGCAGAAAAACGCTGGTGCCCGCGCCGGGGCTGCTCTCGATATTCAGCTGCCAGCCCTGAGCGTCGCAGATGCTTTTCACATAGTACAGCCCGAGCCCAAAACCTTTTACTTTGTGAACGTTGCCGGTGGGCACACGGTAAAATTTGCTGAAAATCCGGCTCATATGCTCTTTGGAGATCCCCACGCCTTTATCTTCTATCTTGATGGTAACCTGCTGATCGGAGGCATAGGCCGACAGGTTGATTTCCGGCCGTTCGCAGCAGTACTTGATCGCGTTGTCGAGCAGGTTGTGGAGGATATTTGTAAAGTGGAGGCGGTCTGCCTCAATGTGGACCTCCCCGAGCCGGATGTCGCTTTCCAGCGTGCCGCCCTGTTTTTCTGCCTGTACCGCCGTGCTGTTGACGATGGCACCTAGAGCTTCTGCTACGGAAAACGGTTCTTGCTTGAGCTCAAAATTCCCCTGCTCGATCCGGGCCAGTTGCAGCACTTTCTCTACCTGACTGTTGAGGCGTTTGTTTTGCTCCCCGATGATGTTGGCATAGCGCAGCAGCCTCGGGTTGTTTTGCACTTCGGGTGCGTTCTGGAAGACATCTGCCGAAATTTTTATAGTGGAGATGGGCGTCTTGAACTCGTGCGTCATGTTGTTGATGAAGTCCTTCTGCAGTTCAGACAGCCGCTTTTGCCGCAGCATGATATACATGGAGTAGGCGAAAAAGATAAGGACGATGAGCAGAATGGCGGAGAAGAAAATGGACAGCTGCATTTTGCCCAGCAGATAGCCAGACCGGTTGGGGAATTTAACGCTGAAGTAGTAGGTGAACTTATCGTCTTTGGGCAAGTCGCCAAGTTCGGTCAGGTCTGTCTGTTTGCCAGGGTTGAAGCTGCAGTAGTTGCCATACATCATCTCATTGGTCGTACAATCGTAAACGGCGTATTCAAAATCGACGTAAAGCGCCAGGCGCTCAAACTCTTTCTGCAGAAAGTACTCCAGGTGGTCGTCGTCGATTTCGCTGTCAATATTGACGACATAGTAGTTGGTCGTGCGCTGATTGACGATATTGCGTGGCGGCAGGTCGCCCCCGCTCAGGTCAGCCAGGCCGCATGCCGTGCGGTAAAGCGCAAGGCTCGCTTTTTTGCTGAATTCCTCCTCGTTAATATTCCAGGTATTGATCACCCAATAGGCTTGCATGCCAATGATGCCGGCAATGGCTATGGCACCCAAAAGGATGACCCGGAAGATCAGGCTGTTTTTCATGGATGGTAGCTAAAGTGAAATCCTTTACAAGTTACCAGTCCGGCAGGGGATAAAAAAACGCTTAACAGCTCTTTAACAAACCCGGGCAGCGTTGCCGGCCGGCAGAGGAGGTATAATGTCCGGTAAAAAGCTATGGATTATTCCAGTCAGTGCGCTACCTTTGTAAGGACTGTGAAAAAGCTGGCCCACATATCAATTCGTTTCCTGCTCGTTAGCCTGCTGTCAGTGCTGATCGCGTCAGGCGTTTGGGGGCAGGCCAACCCCTTTGACCTCACTCCAAGGCTCTCTGCCACGGCAGGCGCAGATACGCTGGCCAGTACGACACCGGTAACCGGTAACCCCTTCGATATTGTGCCGTCCAGCCCCGAAGCACAGCCCAATGACCGGGTATTGCCTCCCCCTGATGCCGGGTTTTCTTCCAAGCCGGTGGTGACGATTGACAGCCGCTTCAACCGGGTTGTCTTTATTACGACCGTTGTAAGCCTGCTGCTGCTCACGGTGTTGATCACGCTTTTTCGGGCACAGCTGGGCCGGGCCTACCGGGCATTTTTGAATGATAATTTGCTCAATCAGCTGCAACGGGAGCGGGAAGGGGGCGGCGGCCTGCCCTATTACCTTTTCTATGCGCTCTTTATGCTGTCTGCCGGCTTTTTCGTTTTTCTTATGACGGAGTACTTTGAGGTCCCGGTTGCGGAGTCGCCCTGGAACAGCCTTTTGATGTGCATACTGGGCATCGCTGTGTTTTGGATGGGCAAACACCTGCTGCTGACCTATGTCCGTATGGTTTTCCCGGTGGAAAAGGAAGTCCGGATCTACAACATGACGATTGTAGTGTTCAATCTGATCCTGGGCATTGCCCTGATCATTGGCAACGGGCTCTTTGCCTACGGGCCTGACAGCCTGAAAATGCCTATGCTGTATCTGATTTTAGCAGTCATTGCCGGCGTTTATTTATTCATGTTTCTGCGCAGCCTGTTTTCTGCCGGGCGCTTTCTCTCCTTTCATAAGTTTCACTTTTTGTTGTATATTTGCACCGTTGAAATCGCTCCTGTCCTGATCTTGGTAAAAGAATTAACAACTTCCTAATTCAAAAACCTCGTTCAGGAACTGTGCTACAGCTTGCTTTAGAGCTTGTTGGGATTTTGCTTTTGGAGCGAACGCAGCCAAATTTTGTTCTGGTCAAGTCTTTGATCCCGACATTCATCGTCGGGGGCGCGATGAGGGAGCATCCGTACGGACAAGACCGAAGAGCAGGACAAAATTTGGCAAGAGCAGCCCGAAGTGTTAAATCCCAACAAGCTCTTAAATCAAACGCACAGTGGCAAAACCCAAAAATTGTTGTTGCATGGCAGCAAATGGCAAAGTACAAGAAGAGACTTACAAGCCGGTAAAAACCATCCTGATATCCCAGCCAAAGCCGGAGCGATCTCCCTACTATGATTTAGAACAGAAATACGGACTGACCATCGACTGGCGGCCGTTCATTCATGTAGAGGGCGTCTCGGCTAAGGAATTCCGCAAAGCCAAAATTAAGCCTGATGAGTACACTGCGGTGATCCTGACCAGCAAAAATGCGATCGATCACTACTTCCGCATTTGTGAGGAGATGCGGATCAAAGTCTCTCAGGACATGAAGTACTTCTGCCTGTCTGAGGCTATCGCCAATTACCTGCAGAAGTTCATCGTCTACCGCAAACGGAAGGTTTTTGTGGGCAAACGCACCATTCAGGACCTGGCTCCTGCCCTGAAAAAGCATAAGAAAGAAAAATTCCTGCTGCCTTGCTCCAACCTTGGGGCTAAGCAGGTCAGCTCATATTTGAAGGAAAACAGCTTTGACTGGCAGGATGCGATGATGTACCAAACGGTCAGCAGCGATTTGTCTGACCTTAGTGATGTGACCTACGATGTGCTCGTGTTCTTTAGCCCGCTTGGCATCAAATCGCTTTACGAAAACTTCCCGGATTTCAAGCAGAACGATACCCGCATGGCAGTCTTTGGCAATTCCACCAGCAAAGAAGTGGAAAAGCAGGGCCTGACCATCAATATCAAAGTACCTGCACCGGGCATCACTTCCATGGCTACCGCTCTGGAGAAGTACCTGGAAATTTCCAACAAAGACCTTTAACCACAAAGGCGCCCTTGACCGGGTACGCACTGCACAGCCCCAGCGCACAACTTGTGTTTTGGGGCTGTGCTGTTGTGCAACTATTCAATGCCCTTCAGAGTTAATTGGATATGCAAGATTCATTTATTCAGGCTATCGCAGATCAGCTCAGGCATCCGCTGCCGGGGCAGGAGGCGCAGTTTCGTATGGCGCACGTCGTAAGGCAGCAGGCGATGACGCCACCTCCGGGAGCCCGGCAGGCAGGCGTTATGGCCTTGTTTTATCCCCATCAGTCCGACTGGCACCTCGTTTTTATCGAACGGCAGCCCCACCATGGGCACGACCGGCATGCCGGGCAGATCAGCTTCCCGGGCGGGAAGTTTGAAGACTCGGATGCCTCTTTGGAGGAAACAGCGCTGCGGGAAACCGAGGAAGAAGTAGGTGTGCCTGTTGATACAATGGAAGTCCTGGGCAAGCTGACGGAGCTGTATATCCCGGTAAGCAATTTTCAGGTGCACCCCTATGTGGGCTTCACGGATAGCCGCCCGGCATTTGTGCCGGATGTCGAGGAAGTACGCACCATCCTGGAAGTCCCATTCAGGCACCTGTCCAATCCTGCCACCCGCCGCAAGACGGACCTGCAACTGGCAGCCAACATTACGCTCAGGGGCGTGCCTTACTTTGATGTGGAGGGCAAGATCCTGTGGGGCGCCACCGCTATGATGGTCAGCGAATTGCTGGCGGTAGCTGAACGGACGGGGCTGGTATCTTCCTAAATTAATGGGGCCTACCTGAATAAATCTCCTGACTGAGGTCAATGATTTCCGGCATGGATTACTAGTTTGACAACACCCGATAAACCATCAGGCCCAATAGCAGCAGAATGAGGATAACGAAGAACCCGGAAGCGGCATCATCGAAGAGCCGCTCCACCGTGTCCATATACTTGGACCCAAAGTAGATGCCCGCCCCAAGGATGACGGTACCCATAAAGATTTGCTTTGCTCTCATAGTGCGGATTAAAGAAAGTCATAGCTGTCGCCCGCTGCTGGTTTGGAGCGGTTGCCATCCACATTCTCGAAGCTCCAGTCGTATTGGTGCAGTTCGCTCAGGCAGTGGGTCAGCAGGTCGATGCAGTGCTTGATGTCAGCCTTGTTGGCCATTTCGATGGTTTGGTGCATATTGCGGAGCGGGATGGAAATGGCGCCCGCTATCGCTCCTTTCTTGCCGTATCGCTGAATGCCGGCCGTATCGGTACCTCCCGCAGGCAGCACTTCCGGTTGCCAGGGGATGTTGTGCGCATCAGCCGTCTTTTTCATGAAATTGACCATGCGGTAGTCGCAGATGGTCATGCCATCCAAAATCTTAATAGCGGCACCCTTGCCAAGGCTTGTGACGTATTCATGTGCTTGTGCTCCGGGCACATCAAAGGCGATGGTCACGTCAAGCCCAAACCCGAAATCGGGATCAATCAGGTGGGCGGAAGAGATGGCGCCGCGCAGCCCGACTTCTTCCTGTACGGTGAATACGCCATAAATATCATAAGGTACGGATTGGTCTTTCAGCGCCCGCAAAGTCTCCAGCAGAATGAACACCGATACCCGGTTGTCCATGGATTTGCTGTTGACACAATTGCCCATCTCAATGAGCTCCCGCTCCCGGGTGATGGAGTCGCCGACCGCAACATACTTGACCACTTCGTCCCGCGGCATGCCCAGGTCAATGTAGTACTCGCTGATGGGTAGCTGTTTATTGCGCTCTTCCGGTTTCATCAGGTGGATAGGCTTGCTGCCCATGACGCCAATGAAGTCTTTGCGGCCGTGCACGATGACCCGCTGAGAAGTCAGTGTTTTGGGGTCAAAACCGCCCAGGGTGTGAAAACGGATGAAGCCGTCCTCGTCGATGTGCGTAACGATGAACCCAATCTCGTCCATATGAGCGGCCACCATGACCTTCTTGTCTTGCTGCCCTTTTTTAATAGCCAGTACATTGCCCATGGCATCCACTTCTACCTTGTCTACAAGTGGGGTAACTTCAGCGAGGACGAATTCCCGGATACGCTGTTCGTACCCTGGCGCGCCAGGGGTTTCGCATGTTTTCTTGAGCAGCTCAACGTTGATCATATAAGCGGTTTTAAAGTCGTTTGATTGGAATACGCTGCGAAAATACAGGACTGCCGAAGGATTTCCGACAGAATGTCTGGAAAAAATGCCTCAGTCTCCCAATAAATAAAGGGATTTGCATTTCAATAATCCTGTTCAGGCATAACTGGACGACAAGGACCACCGGTTCATTCAGGGATAATCGGCTAATGCGCCGCGACTTCCTGCCTTTGGGCTACCGCCTGCAAAATCTCTGCTTGTATACTCCGGGTTTTATCTTTTGCATACCACTTTTGAACGGCAATAGCGGTTTGTTGCTGCATACCTTTCTTTACTTCCGTATCTGAAACCTCCTGCATAGCGGCCTTGTTCGCCATCACCATCTGCTGCACCGCAGCCGGGCGCGGGCCCCAGGTGCCTGATACGGACCGGTCTTCGTCGTTCATGAAAATAACCTTGGGAATGGAGCGGCCTCCGTTGGTCAGGAACGCATCCATGATTTCCAGGTGCTCGTCCCTTAGGATAAGCTTCAGCGAGAGGTTCGAGCAGGCTTCTGCCATTTTTTGCAGCACCGGAATCGCCTGTGCCGCATCCCCGCACCAGGCTTCGGTCAGGACAAGCATCGTCATGGGCGTTTCCAGTTGTTCCAGTGCTTCAAGCGTTTCGGGCGTCAGCCTGGCGGTTTTATCGAGGCGGTTCATACGGGTGCGATTGAGGTCCGTATAGTTCAGCATCGCCTCGCTGTGGTTAGGGCCTGTGGTTTTTCCATCGGCGCGCAATTCCTCAATCAGGTCGCGGTATTCGTTGTAGCTCATCGCTTGCTCCAGGGTGGAAGCAGGTATCGTCTTCATTTTTATCCGGTTAACTTTTCGTATAGGAAAAGGCTGGCCTGTAGCTTCAGCCGCTCCGTTTCAAAGATGTAATAAAGGAATTGCTTAACCCCTACTTTTGTTTTGCAGGGGGGCTGAGGAGTTGCTGTAATTGTTCCAGGCTCGACAAATTGGACGGATGTTTCATGGCGCGCATCACATCAGCTTTTTCCCGCTGCGTGATGTGGAAAGAAATCGAGGCTTCCAGTTTGTTGTCCTCTGACGGCCGGTAGAAAAACGGGATTTGCACAAAGCGCTCTTCGCCCAGGAGGTCGTACATGAACCCCAGGCTGTTGTCGTGCTCAAACTCCTGCACCACGAGCACCTTGCCGGCAATGCCGAGCGGGTTGAACATGGATTCCACAATGCCCTGCCCCCCGCTGGGCGTGATTTCCTCCACCTTGTCCGAACTGCTGATTTGCAGCAGCATTACCCCGCTTGTGTTTTCGAGTATCCACTCCCGGAATACCTGAATGAACCGGGTGGCAGAAACAATACCGTAGTTATCCAGGAACCCGGCATCCATCACCTCAATACCGGGGCGGCTGGGCAAGTGTACATTGGGCAGCACGTAAGGGTAGGTTGCGTTCATGCGCACCGCCGAGAGCATGCGCAGATTGCCGGCATCCTGATCCTGAAACATCCACCGGAAGTCTACTGCGTCCACTTCCACCGCTTTTGGGTAGCGCTGCCCCACTGGCGCTTTCATCATGTAGGAAACGCCCTGTGGGGAAATGATCAGGCGGCGGGCATCATTGACGATAGAGGGGGTCAGGTAAAGCATGGGGATCGTGGCCGATGCTTCCGGCTCCCGGTATTCCTCCAGCCGGCGGTCCAGAATGCCATTGGTGTTTTCATTGAGCTGCTGCTCAAAAACATAGCCCCGGTCTTTGTAGTAGGTGTAGCCATTCATCTCGAAGGGCGCCCAGGGAATAAACAGGTCATTGGAAACGATGGTAAAGGCAATAGAATTGACCAAGTCTTTGGCGATATCGTCTATATACTGCGGGTCGTGCACATCCACGCATTCCCCCTGTTGCTGCCGCAAGTAGAGCTCCCGCAGGTACGTCATGCCCATCATGCCGCCAGAGGCGCCGGTAATGAGCACGGTATGATCCAGCAATTGCCCGTTGAGCAGGCTGTCTGCGGTGCGGACCACCTGCATGCTCCAGGTTGCCGATTTCAGCCCGCCCCCGCTGGAGCAAAGGATGACCATCCAGGGTTTTTCTTCCCCGGTCTTAGCTTTCCACTTTTCCAGAATGGCAGTGGTGGCCGCCTTGTCGTCTTCTATTCGGGGGCTGCTGCAGGCTTCCTGCAGGCGCTTCAGGGAGTACTCGGCCGGAGGAGCCTGGTAGTTGAGGCCATAGGCTTTATTGGTGTAGTTGAAGTTGTCATTGCGGGTAAGGATGTTCAGGCCTAGCAATAGCGCAATGATGACCGTCACGCTCCATTCTCCGAACCAGTAGATGACCGCGCCGATGAGGGCCGTCAGCACACTAGCCAGAATGAACAGGCTGGCACCGGCCGGGATACGGAAGGGCGGATAATCCACCAAATAACCCAGTACCAGCAGCACCAGCATGCTGATGAGCTGCAGGATAAGCGCATTGAGGTGGTTCTGCTTGAAAATGCTCATCAGCATCTTGGTATCGTAGTGCGCCACGCTTCTGACCAGGCGGGGTTCCAGCGATTCCGACAGGTAGGTATCCACCCGCCACCGCGTACTGTCGAGCTTAATGTACTCCAAATCTACCTGCCGGCGGCCGGGCGTATAGGCACGGGTGAGGTGGGGCGGGCGCCCAGCCCGGCTTTCGTAGTAGGAGATATCGCGGTTGGTGAATTGGAAATAGATGGAGTAAAGGATGATCAGCAGGAACATCCCGCTGAGAAAGCCCACTGCATTCAGGGTGACTTCCCGAAAGACGAGCCCTTCGTAGTAGCGCTGGAAGTAGACCATGATGCCGAGGTACACGACCAGAAAGGACAGCGGCAGCAGCAGGTTGTTGATGACAAACTTGGTGAAAGGCCGGGCAAGCGAGGCCAAAAATGGGAAATAATGGGCGCTAAGGAGGTAAATGGCCAGGTTCCAGCTCATGAAAAAGCTGCCAAACCCGATGCCCACAAAGAAAAAGCTCCAAAAGTTGACGGCCCCCAGGTACTCCGGGTCCAGAAAAAGGTACTGGAAACCGAGCTTGCTGGCCAGCGCCCCGGAAACGAGCAGGAAGAAAACCACCCACATCGCCAGCAGCAGGTGGTTGCTGCGGATATGCAACACCAGGAGCTGTACTGGGAAAGAATGGTAAACGTTGCGCAGTTTTTGCATCATGGGATTTCCAAAATACGGAATTCCCCACACTGATGCCACCTTTTTGGTACAGTTGGCATTGATTTAAAGTGTTATTTTTCGGCCGGCGAAAATGAAGCCTGCCATTTTGCGTTTGTTTGGAGGGTGAATACATAAAAACCGAGACACCTATGAAGCATATCTGGATAGCGGCTGCTGCCTTACTCCTCCTTGCCACAGGATGCAAGTCGAAGATCGAGCAAGTTGAAAACGTGGACAGCTATGGCTACACCGAGCGCTATCAGCGCAGCAAGGAGGACTTTGCCAGGCAGGGCCTTTACCAAAAGTTTGACGAGCAGGGCCGTCTGATGGAAGAAGCGACCTATGAAAATGATACCCTCAACGGGCTTCGGGTACTTTACTTTGAAGCGGGAGATACCCAAATTGTCGAAACCTACCGGCAGGGCATTTTTGATGGCCCCTACCGGTCTTACTACAGCTCCGGGCAGCTCAACCTTTCCGGGCAGTATGAAGCCAATGAAATGACAGGCGACTGGGACCGCTACTACGAAAACGGGCAGCTCATGGAGCGGGTCCGCTTCGAAGACAATGCCGAGAATGGCCCCTTCATTGAGTACCATGAGAATGGCAACCTGAAAGCAGAAGGCGCCTACCTCAATGGTGACAATGAGCACGGGCTGCTCAAGCTCTACGACGAACAGGGCGAGCTCAAGCGCAAAATGAACTGCGAGCAGGGCATCTGCCGCACCATCTGGAAACGAGAAGGAGAAGAATAACCGGACTTTGGAGATAAACCAATAGCATGCAACTTAGATTTCTACCTAACGCCCTTGCCGCCCTGGCTTTTCTGTTCGCTGCGCAACATGTGCACGGGCAGTTGGGGGGGCTGCACACCTACGAATTCCTCAACCTGTCGCCTTCCGCCCGGCTCACTGCCCTGGGCGGCAACCTGATTACGGTGCGCGACGACGATGTCAACCTGGCCCTGGGCAACCCGGCCGCCCTCAATCCCGATATGCATCAGCAGATTGCGGTCAACCATAGCTTTCATGTGGCGGGCATCAGTCATGGGTATGCCGCTTTTGGGCATCATTTCGATTCCCTGGGGCTGACTTCTCATCTGGGCGTGCAGTACATTAGCTACGGTACTTTTGATGAGACCAACGACCGGGGCGAAGTGCTGGGCACCTTTGATGCCGCAGAGTATGCGATCAACTTTGGCGTGGGCAAACAAGTCTACGACCGCCTGGCCATCGGGGCTAACCTGAAAGTCATTACCTCCCAAATGGCGGGCTACTCTTCCTTCGGGCTGGGGGCAGATGCAGCGGCTACCTACATTGATACCTCCCGCAACCTGACCGCCACCCTGGTTTTCCGCAATATGGGCCGGCAGGTGACCTACTATACCGAGGATAACCTGGAGCCTCTGCCATTTGAGATGCAGTTTGGGATTTCCAAGCGGTTGAAGTACCTGCCCTTCCGCTTCTCGGTGATTTACCGGTTCCTCGACCGCTGGAATATCCGCTACGATGACCCCAATGCAGAGCCATCGCTTCTGTTTTTTGGCGAAGAGCAGACGGAGGAAAGCCCGTCGAGCATCTGGTTTGACAACTTTTTCCGCCACCTGGTTTTCAACGGAGAGTTTTTGCTGGGCGCACGGGAGAACTTCCGCCTGCGTTTTGGGTACAACCACTTCATGCGGCGGGAGCTCGGGCTGGACAATTTCGGCAGCCTGGCCGGCTTTAGTTTCGGAGTGGGCGTGAAGATCAGCCGCTTCCGCATCGACTACGGGCATCAGAGCTTCCACCTGGGGGGCGGGCTCAATCACATCAGCATCGCTACTAATTTGCAGGAGTTCAAGAAGAAAAATTAGTCTTCGTATTTGAAGTGCTGCCCTTCCTCCAAAATGCCCCACATCACCAGCAATTCGCCGGACAGGCGGGTGTTCTGACCGGGAATTGCAGGCCAGGTCAGTATCCGGCAGTCGGGGCTTAGGATGATGGTGTCTTCTTCTGACTGTGACATCGCCCTCAGGGTACGCTCCTGACAAGACGGGCCCCCTACTGCTGTAATATCAGCCAGCGTGAAAAGGAGCAACAGCCCCAGCGCCGGCAGGGCGTAGGCCACTTTAAACCGGTCGGCTTCGATAAGCAATAAGCTACTCCTTCCCCACAGGTAAAAAAGGATCAGCAAGACCGGCTGCAGCGTATCCCGGCGAACGATATCCGGCCGGTAATCCCGGTAACCGCCCAGCGGGATCAGCAGCAGGTAGAGGAGGATGAATAGAAGGAGGAAACGGGCCTCCTGCCTCACCCATGGCCTGCGGGCCTCCACCTGCAGTAAGCGCAACAGCCCAAATTGCAGTAAAATGCCCAGCATCAAGAGGGACAGCCCCGGTTTATTGGTCAGCATTTTCGACAAGCCCGCCGGCAGTTTTTGGTAGCGCCCCCAGAGGTCGAAGCTTTGCTGCTGTTCGGTGCTAAGGGTGCCGAGGTATAGGCTGTACAAGCCCAGTGCTCCAATAAGGGCAATGGCTGCCCAATGACTGAGCGGCAGTTTGCCCCGGATCGTTGCGGCCCATGTTCTGTAGGGCTGCCCTGCGATTTGGCGAAAGCCGTAACCCGCAACGGTAAGCCATCCGACCGCAATAATGCCCGGAATCAATGGGCCGGTAAAAGGGAGCATCAGCGTCAGCGCAAACAAACTGAGCGTTTCCCAAACCGGTGCTGCTCCCCTCCTGTCGTATGCCCGCCGGACCAGAGCCAGCCAGCTTAGCAGCAAGACGGAAGGCCAGGCGTAAAAAAAGGTGTAGGTGGGCGAAGGCTCAATGATGCCCATCACGGGATTGTAGTACCCGGCAGACTGAAAAAGCGGAGCCGTCAGCACAGCGGCAAGCCAAAAAGAGCGCCGCCCTTTGCCCCGGGAAGCGAAAGCCGCCAACAGGAGCAGCAACAAAATGTGCGCTCCGCTTTTGGCAATAGCCGAGCTGAGCGTGATGCTGTCCACCTTGTCCACAAAGGTATTCAGCGTTGCCGGTGCCCACCGGAAATAGTGGTACATCGCCCAATGTACAAAGAAACGGTTGGGGGAAGCGTACGTGGCCTCACCCGTTGCCGCTGCCCAGCCAAAGGGGGCCGACAGCACAGGCTCGTAGTGCGGAGCAGGCAGGACAATGCCCGGCATATCGCCATCGAGCGGCTCCATTTGGTGCTGCCGGAAGGTGTAGCCTGTATCTGCCAGCAGCAAGAATACCAGAATAATCCAAAGCCCATCTTTTTTGCGCATGCCGGTTCACGAGTTTTAAAAGGGCTTTCCGAAAGATGTGTATTTTATTTTTGCCCCACTACTCAAGGCGAAAATAGGTAAAAATCCAGCGCTGTAAAATTTAGGCGCTCTCCCAAAATCCCTTAATTTTGCGCACCTTAAAACGCACTTTTCCGGAGTGCCGGAAACTAATTTTGCTGCCCAATCGTAAGGAGCAGTAACAAAATCATTAAAATCACCATGATTAAAATCACTTTCCCGGACGGTAATGTCCGACAGTACGAAGCTGGCGTAACCGGGCTCGACATCGCAAAGTCGATCAGCCACGGCCTGGCCAAAAAAGTCCTTTCTGCAAAAGTAAACGGTGAGGTGTGGGATGCCACCCGCCCGATCACCGAAGACGCTACGGTGCAGTTGCTGACGTGGGACGACAAGGACGGGAAAGCGACTTTCTGGCACTCTTCTGCCCACCTGATGGCCGAAGCCCTGGAAGCCATTTATCCGGGGGTGAAGTTCGGTACCGGGCCCTCTACAGACGGTGGATTTTACTATGACGTAGACCCCGGTGAGCACACCATTTCCAGCGATGACTTTCCTAAGATCGAGCAGAAAATGCTGGAACTGGCCCGCGAAAAGAATGCCTATGTCCGCAAGCCGATTTCCATAGAGGATGCCATTGCATTCTACCAGGAAAAAGGAGATGAATACAAGCTCGAACTGCTGGAGAAACGGAAAGAAGAAGGTGCGGAAATAACCTTGTACGAGCAGGGCAATTTCACTGACCTATGCCGCGGCCCGCACGTGCCCGATACCGGCTATATCAAAGCCATTAAAATCACCAAAGTAGCGGGCGCTTACTGGCAGGGCGATGAGAACCGGCAGCAGATGACCCGGGTATACGGCATCACTTTCCCTAAGCAGAAGGAGCTGACCGAATACGAAAAAATGATTGAGGAAGCCAAGCAGCGCGACCACCGCAAGCTGGGGTCGGAGCTCGAGCTCTTCATGTTCTCTGACCGGGTGGGGCAGGGCCTGCCGATGTGGCTGCCTAAGGGCAATCAGCTGCGTGACCGCCTGATGAACTTCCTGCGGGTAGAGCAGGAGAAGCGGGGCTATCAGCTCGTGACGACGCCGCATATTGGCAAAAAAGACCTTTATGTGACTTCCGGCCACTGGGAAAAGTACGGGGAGGACAGCTTCCACCCGATCACTACGCCCAGGGAAGGCGAGGAGTTCCTGCTGAAGCCGATGAATTGCCCGCACCACTGTGAGATTTTTGGGCACCGCCCCCACTCCTACCGTGACCTGCCACTGCGCATCGCGGAGTTCGGCACTGTGTACCGCTACGAGCAGAGTGGAGAGCTGCACGGTCTCTCGCGGGTACGTGGGTTTACGCAGGATGATGCCCACATTTTCTGCACACCGGATCAGCTCAAGGGCGAGTTCCTTAACGTGCTTGACCTGACCAAGACCGTACTGACTAAGATGGGCTTCGCTGATTTTACAGCGCAGATTTCCCTGCGTGACCCGGAGAAGCCGGAGAAATACATCGGTTCTGATGAGAACTGGCGCAATGCCGAGCGTGCCATCATTGAAGCCACTGCGGAGGCAGGCATGAAGACCACAACCGAGTTGGGCGAAGCTGCATTCTACGGGCCAAAGCTGGACTTCATGGTCAAGGATGCCCTGGGCCGTTCCTGGCAGCTGGGCACTATTCAGGTGGACTACAACCTGCCCGACCGCTTTGAGCTGGAGTACATTGGCTCTGACAATCAGTCGCACCGGCCGGTGATGATCCACCGGGCGCCTTTTGGTTCTATGGAGCGCTTCATCAGTATCCTGATTGAGCATACCGGTGGCAAGTTCCCGCTGTGGCTCGCGCCGGAGCAGTACACGATCCTGCCCATTAGCGACCGCTTCAATGACTACGCGGCTGAGATTGAGCAGGAACTGGCGAAGTACGACATCCGGGGTACTGTAGATGACCGCAGTGAGAAGGTGGGCCGGAAAATCCGGGACGCCGAGGTGAAAAAAGTGCCCTTCATGCTCATCGTAGGTGAGAAGGAGGCAGAGGCTGGTGCGGTGTCTGTGCGGAAGCAGGGCGATGGCGATGTCGGCTCCATGTCTGTTGCTGAGTTCGCAAAGTACTTTCAGGAGCACCTCGATTAGTGAAACAGGGTCGCTCCGCTCCGGCTGAAGCTCCGGCTTCAGCCGGGTGGGCGGCCAGAAATGCCGGAAGTGCGGCAAAAGCTTTAAAATTACCTTAATCCCGGGCGGCCTGCTGAACTTGCAGGCGCTGATTTGGGTTTATTGTGTAAGGTCTAAACAAATTAAGCGATTTTAACATATCGCTTGAATTTTAATGAATTTTCGCTTATTTTTATCAAAACTGACTTTTATCCCGACGCACGTTTAGAAATCCCACGATATGAAGCATACTTTACCCCTGCTGTTTTTACTGTTAGCTGCATTCAGTCTCTCTGCCTCGACGGGCCCGGAAAATCATACCGAGCCATTTCCTCCCTACACAGTCGTGTCCACTCCTGCAGATTTGAAAGTTTATCCTAACCCCGCCGTAGACTACATCAGCCTTACTGAGGCGCAAGGCGTTACGGAAATCACCGTTTTTAACCTGGTTGGCCGTGCGATGAAGCGCTTCCAACTCGATTATGCAAAGCAGCAGTTCTACGTTGGTGATTTGCCAAAAGGCATGTATCTCGTGCAGATCAAAGGCTCAAACGATAACGTACTGACCACGCAGCGGCTCCATAAGCAGTAAAGCTAAATCCTGCCGCATTCCAAAGCACAGCCGTGATATACGCAGCTGTGCTTTGTTATTTTCAGCCCTCCCCTTTCAGCAAATTCAACATATCATCCACCGACAGCTTGGCGCTGACATCCGTTCCTGAGAGGAGCTGATCTGCCAGTTCGCGCTTGTTTTGGTGCAGTTGCACAATTTTTTCTTCGATAGTGTCTTCGCTGACGAAGCGGTAGACCGTCACCGGGCGCTGCTGCCCCATACGGTGGGCCCGGTCGCTCGCCTGATCTTCCACAGCGGGGTTCCACCAGGGATCGAGGTGGAGGACGTAGTCGGCTTCCGTAAGGTTGAGGCCTGTGCCCCCGGCCTTGAGGCTGATGAGGAAGAGCTGCCCTTCTCCATTTTGGAAAGCCTGCACGGCTTCTTCCCGTTTTTTGCCCGGTGTCTGCCCGTCGAGGTACTGATAGGGGATGCCCTGTGCCTTTACCCATTGCTCTACGATGCGCAGGTGTTTCACAAACTGGCTAAAGACGAGCGCTTTATGCCCGCTGTCGAGCAATTCCAGGATAGTTTCTCCCACAAGGTCGAGCTTGGAGCTGGGCACCCGGCTGTCGGGCATCACGAGGCGCGGGTGGCAGGCCGCCTGCCGGAGCTTGGTGAGCTGGGCCAGAATGGCAAACCGCTTGGATGCGCCATCTGCGGCCTCCACGGCCTCCAACGCACTGCGGCGGATGGCTTCATAGAAAGAATGCTCCGATTCGGTAAGGGAAACGGAGAGGATGATTTCTGTTTTAGCTGGCAGCTCGGTAAGTACGTCCCGCTTGTGGCGGCGTAAAATAAAGGGCTGAATCAACCGCCGGAGCTGTTCCCGTCTCGGCTCATCTCCCCTGCTGATGGGGTTGGTGAATTTTTCGTTGAAGCGCTTCTGTGAACCGAGCAGGCCGGGATTGAGAAAACGGAACAGGTTCCAGAGCTCGCCCAGGTGGTTCTCAATGGGTGTGCCTGTGGTAGCCAGCCGGAAGTCTGCCCGGAGCTCCATCGCAATTTTTGAGCGCTTGGTGGCTGCGTTTTTGATGGCCTGCGCCTCATCAAGGACAAGGGAGCCAAAGGACTTTCGCGTCAGCGCTTCTTCTACGAATGGCAACAGGCCATAGCTGATGATGAGCAAATCTCCGGGGCCAACTTCGTCGATGAGGTCCACTTCCTTGCTGTTGCCCAGCAACTTTGGCGTCAGGTCAGGCGCAAAACGCTCGGTCTCCCTTACCCAGTTGCGGGTGACAGATGCCGGCGCAATGACCAGTCCGGGCCCTGTTTCTTTGCGTGCGGAGAGCATGGCGAGCGCTTGTACTGTTTTGCCCAGGCCCATGTCATCGGCCAGGCAGCCGCCAACGCCCCATTCCGCCAGCCGCATCATCCACCGGAAGCCTTCCTTCTGGTAGGCGCGCAGCTCGGCCTGAAAAGTACCCGGCACCCGCGGGCGGATGCGCTGCGCCTGTTGAATGCGCTGCATGCTTTTTGCCCAGCTTTGATCGGCTTCCAGCTCAGCCAGCTCCCCAGCCAGCTCATCAATGCGGAGCCCGGCCAGTGGATTGAGCTCGTATTGTTGCCCCCGCATTTGGAGCAAGCCATCCAGTTCGCGGAGACGCTCCCTGAAGGTTTCGGTAAGGGCAATGAAGGTGCCTTCGCCGAGTTCAACGAAGGGGCTGTCGTCCTCGCGGACGTGGTCCAGGAGTTGCTGGAATTGCAGGATTTCTTCTTCGTCCAGCTTCAGGCTGCCGTCCACGGCAAACCAGTTGGACTCCTCCTGAATGCGTACCGACAACTGATCGGTACTGGAAATGCCCAGCAGCTTGACCTTTTCTCCCTTTGGGAATTCCATTTTGATGCGGCCTGCTTCCCGTAAAGGGTGCAGCTCCAGGAGGATTTGCAGGCAGGCCCTCGTATCCTCGATTTGCCATTCGTAGCTCTGGGCAGGCTGCCCGGCAAGGGTCGGGCAGGCTTCAATGACTGCTGCTGCCAGTGCCCGCTCTTTGTCGAGGCGGCGCTCGCAGGCCACCCGGCCCTCTTTTGTGCTGAGGATGCGCGTGGCCAGCCCTTCGCCCGGTTTGAAATAATGGGCTTCCTCCTTTAGCGGCTTGACGTAAAATTCGAGCTTGAAGCCTTCGCCGAAAGGCAGGAGGTGCAGGCAGGGCATAGGGTCACCCGGCACAGATTCCAGCCCTTCCTCCAGCATGGTTTTGGGGGATTGTACCTGTATGCGCCCCTGTAGCTGTTGGGTGATCCGCTCCATCTGCGGGCGGGCTTCTTCCGGCATCAGTGCGCCCCGGCCGATGAGTTTGGCGACCTTGCGCTCTTCGTCGTTCAGCTTATAAATCCGGTAGCGGGTGGGGGTTTCCTTCTCCGTGACATAGGTGCCGGATTTGGTTACGGGCCGGAAATTGACCCGCAGTTGGCCGCCTTCTTCCGTGATCAGCAGTTCCGGCTTGGAGCGGACCAGTTCAACCGGGATCTCGTTCTTTCCTTCCAGAAAAACGAAAGGGTGGTTGGTCAGCTGGTACAGGGCGTGGTCGAAGTCGAGGCGGAGGTCATCGGGCCCGTAGTAAAACATGGGGTTGGAGCGGTTGTCGTAAGCAGAGGTAACGGCATCAAGCACCCGTTGGTCTTCCTCAGTCAGGCTATCGACTTTGCCCTCGTAGAGATCGTTGATGGCGACTTTTCGCCCGGCGGACCAGCTGTTGCGCTTGCTGCGCTTTTGCTCTTTGGGCTGCAGTTCCCGCTGTTCGAAATCCACAAACCAAACCAGGCGGGTACTGCCGGGTGGGTAGTGGTTGTCGCTTGCGCCATTGCTTAGCGCGTCGAGGGAGTTGAGGATGCGCTCCCAGGCCGATTGGCGGGGCAGCAGTTCTATGAGGTATTGGAAGCCCATTTCATCCTGATAGTAGCGGGCGAGGACTTCCCACTCCTGACGCTTGGGGTGGTCGGGGAAGACGAGGGCAAGGGCGTTGGCCATTTCGCCGCACATCCACTTGAGCTCAGCTTGTTCCCATAGTGGAAAAACAGTGTGGAGTTCGTCTGCCATTTGCATATCCAGCTCTGCCCCAATCCAATAGGCGACCCAAAGGACAAAAAGGAGTTCCATAGGGTGTGTGGAAGTACGGGCGCACTGTTGGAGCCCTTCGATCGCCACGTCTTCATCTTCGAGCATGAAGTGGAAAAAGACCCGCAGCGCATTGAAAATACCCGGCAGGAAGCTGGATTCCACCTTGTGGTTCATCTGCCGCAAGACTTCCAGCCCTTTCATATTTTGGTGGCGGCACTGCCAAACCAGGAACATGGCGCCCCAGAAGTCATTGTGCAGTGCCTGACGGGCTTTGGGCGACAGATTTTTGAAGTGGTCGCCGGCACTTTCGATATTGCCCTGAAGCAGGGCGTGCATAGCCTGCAGGCCATACCAGTGATGGGTGCGGTCCAGGAAAGGCAGCGCTTCCGTCAGGCTTTCCCGTTTCAGGCCCTGCATGGCCAGGTTGGTAGCGTAGTGCATTTCGAAGTAGTCCTCCCGGCGGGGCGTTTCCTTCAGCAGGGCTTTGAGCAGTTTATTGAAATCCTGAGCGGTAGCCCCCTCCCAAAGATGGGGATGGTGGAAGATGTAATGGCAGGCTTCACCGTGGAAAGGAGCGGGCAGCGCCAGGATGAAGTCGGGGTCGAGCGGCAGGAAATTCGAGAGAGTCGCCCTTAGGGTTTGTTGTTTTTGCTTTTCGTCGAAGGTAAAGTTGCTGTTGAGCTGTTCGGCCAGGTGGCTGTAGTCGTAGTAGCTCTTTTCGAAGAGCAGCAGGCGGAGTTTCTTGAACTGCCGTTGGAGCTCGGCTTCCTGCATGCGGAAGGAGTAGACCGGGCGGTCGAGGCGTTCTTCCCGCCGCAGCTGACTGATGATGCGGTTGAGGGTTTTCCCG
>JANSXW010000082.1 GCA_024742755.1 bacterium
ACTTATGAACCCCGCTGAAATGCGGGGCAGGCTCTGGCGTCATCTTTTTTAGCTTATTTGGCCCGCCAAACGCGCTAAAAAAGATTTAGCCAGAACCACAATTCCTTGATTTTCATGACGAACCCGCTCCAAACATAGTCTTAGCCGCATACTCCCGCTTGCTACGCCCGCGGTGCGCCGCCCGCGTATTTGCCCCCACCGATGTGCCAGAGCGAAGCAACTGATCCCCAATCACCCAGTACACTTTCTGATTCGGCAGCGCCTGCACAAACCGGATCACATCCAACGCAAACTGCTTCGTACGTTTCTGTAGCCCTCCATCACTCATAACTCTCAAGTTTTAAATGGCAAAAAAATATTTTCCCATTTCATATTTCCCACTTCGTATTTCTTACTTCCCATTTCTACCCTGACTTTTCCTAAACTGCTGAGCAGCAACCTTAGGCTGTCGCCTGTTGAATCCTTCAATCCAGAAGTTATCGTTGAGGTAGAGGTTGTCGCTTGCCCGGGTCAATGCGGTATAAAACCACCGGTAAAGTGCATTGCGCTGCTGAACGAATACCGATTTCTGCACATTCAGGTATACGTTCGGCCATTCTCCACCCTGTGCTTTATGGCAGGTGATGACGTATCCAAACTTTGCTCTCAGTGCATTCAGATAGGGGTCGTTCCGCATTGCTTGTTTATAGGCGTCGCTTTTGCGTTTCACGCCTTTCTTGCGCATGCGCTGATCAAAATCAATGATCAGGCGGCGGCTTTCATCCGCCTGCAGACCGGCGTAATCGTTGTATAGCAGCTCCCGGATCATCAGGGTTTCATACTTTCGGGTGCTGCCCACATCTTCCAGCTGTACTTCCAGGAAGTTAAAGCCTGCCGCTTTGCCCGCCGGTTTAACTTTCTTCACGACCACCTGATCACCATTCGTCAGCGGCACGTAGTAACTGTTTTGGACCACCATGAGCAATTCACCTTCTGCCAGATTTTTGTTGCCCATCAGCTGCATCCGGATTTTGTGGTTAAGCCGCCGGCAGTGCCCGTTGGCATTGGTGATCATTAAGGCCTTGTCGTAGGCCTTCCGTTCCAGATGCTTCATGTACGCCCTGACCAGTTCATTTTCATTAGGCATCAGATGCGCCTGCTGACCGGATGGGACCGCAACCTTAGGCCACTTCACATATCGGTCCGCCACGATATCCGACCGGAACCGCCCGGCCAGGGTTAGGATTTCAGAATCCGCGCCCTGCCGGATGATCTCAACAAGCTCTGCGTATTGCACTGGCACCTCGTATTCGTCCCGGAGATAGCGCGGGCTAAGCGCAGGGGAAAACGTTTCCTTACTCACTGGCGGCAGCTGGCACGGGTCTCCGACAAAAATGATCTTGCGGTCCTTCGTAAATTCCAGAAAATCCATCAGGATATGCCCGGACCCAAAATTGGCTACCTGCCCGCCGGTAAGTGCCGTATTGGGGATCATGGAAGCTTCATCCACGATATACACCGGTGGTTCTTCGTATTGAGGGTGTTTCCTCAGCCCAAACTGCAGGGTGAGCTGCTCGCCTGCAGCCTGCTCCTCCATCCCATCGAGCTCATCGAACTGATAGATACAGGAATGAAGCGTTTTAGCTTCAATACCGGTTTTGTTTTGCAGCACTTTAGCTGCCCGCCCCGTCGTGGCCAGCAGCACCGGTTTATACCCTGCACGGTCCAGCCATTCGGCATAATGCCCGAGCAGCGTCGTCTTTCCTGTACCGGCATAGCCCCGCAGAATAAAGGCGCGCGAGTCGGCAGCCTGGGTAAAATCCTTTAATTTTTGAAAAGCTTCATTTTGATGGGGGGTGAGTTGTAGGGTAGCCATAACTAATAGGGTCTGAACTGAACGAATTCAAATTGCACGATTTTTTTGCCATCGCGCTCTTCGACTTTGCGGTGGGAGGTGGAAGCCACGCAGGGGATGCCGGCGGCTTTGAGTTTTTGCACCAGAGCGAAGGTGAAGGTCATCTCGCCCATGAGGTGGACGGCGGTGGGGGAGAGGGATTGGATGGTTTCGGAGTATTGCAGGACAAGAGCTTGCATCTGTTCAGCGTTCATATTGGGGTTGATGTCCGGAAAGGGGATATCATAAATATTTCCATACTGCTCAATGGCAGCCTCATGCTGTGCCTTCGACCATTTCTCTGAAGGATGATTGGACAAGTTGATCAGCCCCGTTTCCTGCTGATGCTCAAAATAGGGTTGCAGCGCTTCATGAATGGCCTGATAGGCTTTATGGAGGACTTCATAGAAATCTTCTGCTCTGGTATTATTGGTGTAGCCTCCGTGATTGATATCATTTCGGGCTTTCGCCAGTTGGGCAAAAGGAATAGCCAGGCTTTGCGCCAGCTCATCTTCCATAACCTGATAGCCCAGGCTGGGATAGCGCCCCATTTGCCCGCGCCATTCTTCTTCCGGTGGCATGTTGATGATGAATTGCAATGCACTGGAAATCAGATCCCGACCTTTACGGTTATGGTAAGGATTGAAATAGTCCTCTTCTCCCCATCCCTTTTCAGCATAGTAATAGCATAACCAGGTAAGTACGCCTTCCTGTAGTTGAGTAATGCCCTGTTGGATCAACCGGTGGTCAATGCACCATTTAACAGCTTCCAGCCATTGGCCTGACCGAAAGCCAGCGAGTTTAGTTTTAATGTGTTCTACCACACCATTCAGCGGTTTGATATAACTATGCTCTTTGGAAAAGGCGCTCAGAGAATCATGTAAGGCAGCGAAGTTATATTCCCAGATTTGCCTGCCCCGGTTAGTCGTGATTTTTTTGACCACCTCCCCCAGGCCGTGCGTAATATCGCGCAAATTCCGGGCAACCGTATCCTGCCCTTTACTTTCCTTCAGGATGGGCGTGATGTTTTTCCGCGTAAGCTCAGAAAGCCTTTCGGGGTTCCCATCGCGCACGAAGTCATCGGCTGCCACGGTCCAGTCCTGAAGGTCAGAAAAGCTAACCAGGTCCAATACCGGCACCGGCCGTTCCTCCATCGGCATTTGCCTCACTTCAAATGCATTGCCCAATTGTTCAAACGCCCCGTAGTAAATGGCTTTCACCTGTATGTTTTTGAGCACCTTGGCATAGTTGAGCAGCGTCATGCCCAGCATCGGCAGGTAGCGCCAGGAATGGGTGATGTCCAGGTATACTTCATCGCCGGGCTGTATGCATTTGTACACCCGTTCGAAGGTTTCCCAAATGGCTTCCGGCTCGGATTCGCCATTAACCGATACCGGCTCTATAGCAAAAGAATAATTAGCTTTTGAGAGCTGTTCAGCAAGGCCGGTATTGGAGATTGGGGCTTTGGTTTTGAAATCGGTATGCCCGTTGTCTTCCCAGTTGGCCGCCCGGGCTTCATCGGTCAGGAAGATATACACTTGGTCATCAGCGCTGAATGCCGGCGCGAGATGGTTGAGGATGGTTTTTTGCACATACTTCTCCAGCGGGGCCCGTCCGGCAGTGCGTTCTATCCAGTAGCTGACGGGCTCGTAGTTGTTGGTACCGAGGAAGGAGAGGAAGATTTTGCGTGGCATAGTTGCTTATTTTTCAATTTGGCGGTAATAGTCACGGTAATCGCAGCGGGTATAGAGGTTTTCCTCACCGAGTGTATCGTGGGGCACAAGGATATGCTCCTCATCCAACTGATCGATCAGCTCCAATAGCAGCCGAAGCCCCTCCAACCGGCATGCTTTGCTCCTTTCCTGTTGCCCGGAGCACAGCACATCCAGCCAAAAGCCGGCCTCGTTGTACCAGGATTCCGTTAGTGGGGTGATCGTATCATACATGCCGTCATCGCCCCAGCTTTGGTCGAAAAACTGGCCTTGGAGTGACTGCTTGTGGAAGGTTTTCACGGCATCGAGCACCTTTTCGTCACTCCATTGGCTGACGACTTTCTGCTCGTACAAGTCCGCAAACAGCTCGAATTGGGTGTTGGGGTCGAGCTGCTGCAGGCTGTCCGTCAGCAAGCTGGATAAGGTTGAATGGTCGGATTGCCCGATGGCTTGGCGTAGGAAGGATAAGTTGAAGTCCATATTAACTAACATTTATGCCCCAAAGGCTATTCTTCCCACATCTCATCGGGCTGATTACGCCGCCAGTAGTTCCAGTCGGCCAGCGCCTGCAGGCGCTCCGGATCAGCTTCAGCCTCTATAATGTCGGAAAGGAAAAAATGATGAAGGGTGTTGTCTTCCTGCTCGCTTGGGCTTCCGAGCCCCCACATCTGCCAGTAACCGCAGCGCGACATAGGGCCCATGGCCTGCATATCTACACGAATCGTTTGCGGGGAGCGACCGGGGCTATGTACCCGCACCGCAGCGATGAATGGAAAGTGCAACTGCTCTTCCAGATAGTAGTACCAGGAGAGGATGACCTCCTCATCGCCGTACGCATCCACGATGGCTTCATCGTAGATGCGATCCTCTCGTTCGGGCTCTTTCTGTGAAAAGTTACGAGGGACTTCTGTCAATGTCTTCATACTTCGTTTTTTTACCAGCGGAAATGGCACCCGCTACGCACTTTATAACCCGTATAGCAGCTCAGAATTATCTGAGCGTACAACAGGCCCGGCAGAGCTGGCTTTGATCAAATCATTGAAAGTTGTTTCCGGCACCCCATCATACGCGAATATGTAAGGCTTCGTCAGCTGTTTCAAGTAAAATACTGAACGCTTGGCAAGTCATGGGAGTTAGTTTTAGTCAATTTGGAACGCACCGAGTTCCAAATTGAAAATTTGTCCTATAAAAAGTTTAATCTTCATCTGTTAACAGATGGTGTAGCTCTTTACGGTAAAAATCAGCTGCTTCAGGGTTGTACTTTTCAAGCTTGCCCAGTAGTTGCTCATACTCGGTCAGGCCTGTCCCCCACATTACGGCATCATATAGCTCATCGAGCAGGTGTTCTATCTGATCAACATCAGGATGAGGGGCTTCCAATGCTTCCTTTATGGGCGCTTTCAATAGCTCTAGCTTTATCCCCCCTAACTGTTGTAGGTTCTGCCCGATAGCCAGAAGCCTGCTTTTAAGTTCTTCCATTGAGCTAGGTTTTGAAGTAGCCGTAGCCTACGGCGGTTTTGGCGCCTATGCCGTGGTGGGTGAGGGCTTCTTTGAGCCAACTCTTAATAGATTTACCTTCAATATCTTCTTTTAACATACTCCCATCCAATGCTCCGAATATAATCTTAAACCTAGTTTTAGATACTGTTAAAAAAGGTACTGGGATCGGATTGAAATAATCCGCAGGAGGAGTCTTTGATTTAGGATCAGAGTAATAGGGGCTATAATGCGGATTCATGATATCAACTTCTAGACTGGGTTCTTCAATTGGGAAGGCATCAAAGAAGACCAAATTTCCTTTCTGACCGACGTCTCCAAACCATCTGGTAAAAACAGGGTTTTCCAAAGCCAGCTTTTCAGCATCTGGTCCTTTATCCTCTGCAGCCTCTGGAACTTCAGGCAGGTAAACATTGGAGATGATATAGTTCCGTACAACGCCTTTAAGACTATTCGATGATATAAATGGGGTACCATAAATATGATGAAGGCTCATTGATGTTTCGTAAACGGAAGAACCTCCAAGTCCTTGCACTAAACGCCAATCAATACTTAATTCTATGGCTTCAGTATTATTCGACCCCAGTAGTCCTTGAGCATCTCTAAGACTACGTTCAGCGATCTGGTTAAATGCTAAAGAGCCAAACTCAGGTTTGATTTCAAAATTCTCTCCTTTTCGCTCACGCTTAAAGAACTGAAAGTTCTTTTTACGACTATCGTACCGGGCGGCTTTTTGCCATTTCAGGCAAAAGTTATCGGGAGAAATATGAGACTCTGACAATAAAGACATGGTATCTTCTGGGAAAAAGGCTTTTGAGGGATCATAACTGTCGGGAACTTTATTCCCACCAGTATTACTAGACGATGAAGTGCTTTTTTTTGCCTCAGTCTTTCTGCTTGCCTTTAAGTTAAACAATACAGTCCCGTCGTGAGCTACCAGCTTAATGAGTGTACCCCCTTCTCTCTCGAAGGAACACTCGGTCCCATCGAAATCGTCATTTTCCGGCCGATAAGCAGTAACAGGTAGTTCCCCCTGCTTACCAGATTTTTTTTGATAGACAACCTTCGCTGCGAAGCCTTTTTTTGTCTTGAGGATTTTGAGTGTTCCCTTTACCATATTAATCTACATTTTCATCTTCGCCATCAATTAACCCCTCGGCAAAACGTCTCAGCCATGATAGAAAGGCTATTACCTCTACGGTCACTGCCCGATAGGTAGAACTATCGGCTTCTGTTAAAGAGTGCGCAAGATGATCATCCTGAAAGTCAATCAGTTCTTTTTGATCGTTTTTAAGCCAATTTTCGATGTGCCGATGCAAAAGTCCCCAGGCATTTAATTCATCAATGTTTCCACCTTTACTTCCTTTTGAAAAAGCAAAAGCCATTGCTGCACCCAGACCATTGGTTTTTATATACATGGGCATTCTTTTTACATATGCCTTGTATTCTTTCTTTTTGTTCAACTTGGCCCCCTCCTCCGCACACTTATAGGCGAATGCAGCCCGGCCTTGTTCCATTCTTGAACGATTATTTCCGTTTGCCATAGCTTAAAGATTTAATAGTTTTGTCCGGACAATTCCTTTGCCTAATGTGGCATTACCGCCAATTTGCACTACATCGGGCAGGTTCTGATTAAAGAACTCATATACTTTATCCTGCTTGATAGGATTAAGAGAATCATCATTTTTTGGCTCTTCTCTGAATTCGTCCGATGTCAATACCAACGTGTACATAATTGAATCAGAAGGCAAGTATTCCTCCGTAAAGAGTGCTCCTTTTGCAACCGTACCTGTATTATTATCTATTTTTGTTCTGGTAATGACCTCCGTGCTTTGGTTGACAAAATCCGTGAAATCGTCATCCGGCAAAACAACAATGTCGGTTTTTAACTTATCGCACCAATAAGAGCCATCGCCATCGAATAAGTGCTGAGCGAGCCAATGCGGAAAATCAACTGGAGATTCTCCTTCTTTTTCAACTACCTGCACCGTTCCATTCAACTCATTGGCTACCTTGAAAGTAAACTCTTCCAGAATTACTTTGTCTTTGACCAGAAGTGGGCTATTTGGCGAGAACAAATAAGTTTGCTGCCTATCCTCTTTAAGGTAGTCTTCATTCAAACCTTTGAAATGAAAGCCTTTATTGGAAAGCTGCATGTCCTTTTCAAACTGCTTGAGTGCTCTAAAGCAGGTGATCCAGGCAAAAACACCTTTCATCGACTTGACAGGAAAAAGCAGCATACGGGCATCAGAAAAACCTAAGGCTCCGGCAAAGCTGGTCTGCTCCTCTCCCTTCTTGTTCTTGAAGTGTTTTTTCAATCCTTTTTTCTGACTATCCGTCAGGCTGCCTTCGTCGTAGCCAAATAAGCGGTGAATCATCGTACCAGGCGCATCTGCTGAGGCAAACTCCTGTGAGCTAACCCTACGTTCGAACGCTTCCCGGATAGCACCTTTAACACTGCTACCCTCGAATTTCGGGAATTTCGTGTGGCGTTCCCGCTGAATGGGTAGATCCACAATACCCAAGTCTGATCCGCTCCCTACGTGTGTAGGTGTGTGGCAGATCATAAATAGTGGATGTGATTTTCTGTACATAGTTAGTCATTTTGATTTTAATCAAGTTCTCTAATGAGTTGTATTTACCAGCTCCTCCCTCACTACTCGCTAAGTGTGAAAATTTTTTCAATACCAGTTTCTGATAGTTTTTTATAGTTAAATACACCTTTGCCAGAAACAGGCACTTCGACATACTCAATAACAAATTCATCGAATTGAGCAGATCCCAGTTTACCAATTTTTTCAAGTATTTGCTTGTTGTAGTCTAATCCTACGTGAGGCAGCTTGTAAAGCAGAAGCGTAAACCTTTTAGGAGATTTTATTGCAACTGCATTCAAGAACTCGATTCTTTCCTTAATCTGATTATAAGCTTTGTTTAAGCCTTTCTTAGACCACGATTTCACTTCATACCACGTCAAATCACCTTGGGGAGATTTAACCACCAAGTCTACCTCAATCGATTTCTCCTTCTCTTGGTTTTTCTCAAACTGAGGTTCGTAATGAAATTTATTAGCCTGAAAGTCCCACCAATAAATTTCACCTCTGTGAACCTTAACATCCTCTTGCTTACAGAAATATTCAAAGAATGCCAATTCGTAGAAGTAACCAATGAAGCTTTTTTTACCGTCTAAATCACCCCTTGTTAGTTGGGCAAAAAGCCTTCCCAAAGGCGTTTGCTTATATCCTTTCTTTTGTTTGGCAATAAGATTTCTTGCTATAAGGAGCTCTCGTATACTTTCCTGCTGATTAATATACTTCAGACCTTCACTTGAAAGAAAGTCTCCATACATTTCAGCAAAGGAACTATCAAAATCAAAAGGCAAATCACCAATAGTGATAATATCTTTTTCATCGGTCAAATCTTTTTCCTGAAACAGATACTTAGTTTCCACTTTCCAGATTTGACCAAAAAGAGTCAGCAAAGGAACTATACCCTTATATCCGCCAGTGATATTTAAAATGTCCTCCTCTTTTTTGACTTTTTTTTCGAGCAAGCTTAGTAGATTCATAAACCCTTCTTCATAATCATCTTGCTTATCAACTTGAAGGCTTTTCACCACATAGTCACTCTCGCTCTGCTCCTTAAAACCTTTCTGTACGCGTTTAAACAACACCTCGCCTATGTTCGGTGCCAAGTGCTTATACTTCTCGAACCAAACCACTATTAACTCCGCTGCCAGGACCGAGAGTAGCGTATCCGTGGCAATCAAATGAACGAGTACTTTTCCCTTCTCTTTTTCTGCGATTTTCAACAAGCTAGCAATCTCAGCTGAAGCAGCAGTATTGCTCTTGAATTCATCATCAAACCAAAAATCTTCAATATTTTCCTGAATGGTACGTATGTCATGCTTATAACTGTCATTCCAAATATCAGCAGCACTTGCTTTAGCATTCTCTATTGCTTTATAAGGCGAATCAATTGATATGGCGGCATAATCTTGCCCGTATTTATTTTTCACGCTATCCTGCATGAAGTTAGTGAATAGAGACGTGCCAACGGTGGTAATAACCTTTTTCATAATCTTTTAATAGTTCCCCACGTAAGTGATTCCAAAGCCTTGCTCTGACAAGAAATCTGACATAGATTCCCCCTGTATTTTTGCTAACACTTTTTCAGCCGGCTCTTCTGATTCAAAATAATATACGCTTCCAGCCGGCACTGCTTTTAACATGGGTTTTGCCTTTCGCTTTGCCATATCAAAGCCACCAATATGTTCAGGCTTGCCTATGGCAGCAGCAATAAGATCGGCTTTTATGCCAAATTTCTTTTCCAAATCAGGTCGCCATCCGTCTTTAAAAAATGCTGGCGTAGCCAAATAAAGCTTGAAGCGTTTCTCCTTTAATTCAATGATATCTTTGTCAATCCGGGCACTCCTTCCAATCTTGCCTCTTTCTCGAAAGATAGCCACTTTCCCTTCTCCGCCCAGTTTCAAAAATCTTGAAGCAGACTGTAGGTCATCTTGGGGCAGCTCTAAATCCAGAAGGATTTCTAAATCCTCCAAGCGACGCATCCCTACCCGATAGAGCTTTCCTTCATCCGAAGTACCGGTATAGTTATCTCGTCCGATACCTACTTTAGGCTCTGAAGGAGCTAAATCACTTAGCTTGACAGCTGTATCATAAGTTTTTAATGTGCCTTCCAGGTAACGTTTAAAGCTAGGCATATCCATCAGGCCATTCTCGAAAGAACCAACCTCCTTTATATCAGAAGGAGGCATCAAGAGCTTGGATAAAAAAGAATTACTCAGTACTGCTTCCTCATGCCGGCTCAATTTGATTACGCTGTATCGCTTTTTTCGCTCTTCTTCTGCAATTTGCTCGGCCGTTTTCCCTTTAGGTTCTACGAAGTCCATCGGAAGCGGGAGATAAATAGCACCTTGGTGTTGATACATTATTCCACGAAGGATTATATCACCGCTCTCGTCAATGAGTTCCTGACTCACACCTTCTCCTTTATTCATAATGTACCAGGTGCGTAGCGCACCATAAAGCACGGATGGATAAGGCGGAAACACGCCATCTGCCCAGCTTTCTTCACCCATAGAAAAAGGCTTGCCATCCCGAAAGAAAAGAGTGTCCAATGCACTAATACCTATATTCATGCTTGTTGGGTTTTACGTGTGAGAAAATCGGCAATATGCAAAGCGTGGATGAAATTCCTCGATCTTGGCATAGGCGCCTCTTTCCATAAGCTTTGTACGATGTCTATCAGCTCTTGCCGCCTTTTATTATCCGTTTCTTTTGACTCAAATACCTTTAACGACCGTGAAACCAAACGCTCTATCTCCTTCAGCAAGGCCGCTTCTAAAAATTTCCTGTCCCTGCTTTTGGTTTCAATGTCTCCAAGGTTATAGCCGGTTAGTTGGGTGAACTCGGTAGTTAGGTTCTGAATAAAGGTATTGGAGAAACTTCCTTGCCCATCTTTTTCATCATCAGCCTCAGTGGCGATATAATGAATTAATCGCCCCATGTCCTCCCAGTTATTCGATAGCTCCTGACCATCACTCTCCCACTTATAAACTGCCTCTTGTATTTCTCCAGAATGTTTTAGCACGGTAATAGCAAAAGCATTTTTGTCGTCAACTTTCTTTGCCTTTTTTTCGGTAATGCGGACTTGTTTCAAAACCTCAGAAAAGGGAGTCTTAAAATGAGCGATAACTACACCCGCCGAAAAGGTAAGTAAATCAGCAGGGGGCTTCTTAAAGTTCCGAATATTCGCATCTACTATCTCATGGAACTTCTTTCTAAGCTCCGTCATTACCTCAAAAAGGTAATGAATATTTACAAAGCCCATGAAGTCATCACCTCCGGCGTATATCGTGCGCCCTTTCCTTCCGTTATCCAGTATTTGCTGAGCTTCCTTCCCAAACTTCGCTAGAGCTCTAGAAAGAGTTTCATGAAATCCTTCCAGCTTGCCCTTCGTTTGAATATATTCACCTGCCAGCCATTTACCCATATTGTCGCCATCAAAATGAATAAGGGCATAGTACCTTGTCTTCAAGAACGGTTTGAGCTCTTGTTGTAGGGCATGAAGAAGCTCCCGCTGCTCTTGGTTTGGGAAGTTTTCTTGATTGATGTTCTCTTCAAAAAGGTACTGGTAATCGAAGTTATTATTGACACCTGCCCCCTTGAACTTAATTTCCTTTCCCCCCAACATTTCAGAGGCTTGAAAACAGGCCTCAAAAAGTTTTTGCTTATTATTTGAAAACAACTTTTGAAAGATTTCAAGACACTCTATTTTCTTTGGTTCAAGTTGCGCCTCGTCATACATCAACGCCACTTCAGATGTAGAAGGAAAACTGGATGTATCTGGATAAAATCGTTTTACAAAACTTACAGCACTAAGTGCCTCACCAGGATTGAGGTAGAAAGTTTCAAGAGGCAATGCGTCCATCGACAGGTCGAAATACCCCCGTTTTCCCTTCTCCGTCTCTGTTATTTCCCTATAGAAAAGCGCATTATTCACGCCATCTACGCTGCACTTTCTTCCCCGTTCTCCATAGTTTTCGGCATACGCAAAGTCTTGATCTACCTCCGCATATTGATACTGCTCGAAATGCCGCACATTTTTGATCGCTCCGACTTTTTGTTCTAATCGGCGGTAGGCTTTTGCAAAGGATTCTTCGCCCTCCTCTTTAATTGGTTCAAAAGCCCAGAAAATATCCAAATGACTTTTTAATTGTTCATGGAAAGTTTGAGGTAGAGTGCCTTGAATCGCTCCCTTTTTATTGGCAAAACTGAATGAGTTATTGGCTATAACTTTTAATTCTTCATCTACCACATCTTTTATTTTTTGGGCTTTTCCGATTAGTTCGGTATCGCTGAGTTTATGTCCTTTGAAACTGGCCACAAAGCGATTGGGCAAGGACGCATTATTTTTTGCTTTCGAAAGGCCTGATGGAAAGATGATGCCCCCATTTGGAAATTCTTGCTTAAAAGCCACACCGGCTACCTGAACTAATCGGCTCAGAATTCGGCTACCTGCGTACAAGTCCTGTGTCTTACGTGCTTGGGCAATGAAGGATTGGACGGGGCCAAGGGTTAGGAGGAAAAGGTGGTTTCTTTTTTTCATTGGAAAAATCTATTTATCACATCATCTGGGTTAAATGGTTCTTTAATGTTCTCTATTAGAAATCTATAAGGTCGGTTATCAATATCATCTATTGGAGCAATGCGCAGATAGTCTCTAAGATGTTTTTTCCTCTCTGAAAGTAAAATGCCTCTTTTATTTAAGCCATAAATTTCAATGGTTACCTTAGCCCTTTCCTTAGACTTACTATCGGCTATTTTTGATGGCATTAGTTTTCCATCTCCAGAAACCTCAAAAAAAGTATCGAACGAATAATCTTCTTCATCAGGCTTTAACAATTGCTCGTCAAAGCGGTCTTTTTTCTTAGATGTACAGCCATTGCAAGAAGGAAACAAGTTTCTCCATTCATAAGCTTTTTCCGGAAATTTATTCTTTGACTTTGGGAAAAAGTGCTCGATGGGAATTGGGTTAATCAACTCTTCTGAAAGAGGATAATAGTCGCAAAAAGCACAATGCTTTTTAGTCATTTCCAGAAGTACAGGAAGAAGTTTCTTACGGAGATGAAACCCTCTACCCTCTATTTCAATTCTCCAATTGAACTTCCCCTCACCATCCCATCTCGGAGCAGCATTAATCAACCTCTGAACATCAGGATGGCTATCATACTTTTTTCTATTTATTTTAATCATTGTCGAATCCAAGTTGCTTTTCCAGTTGATTTAGCTCATAAGCCACAACCGACTTAATTAAATCACCTTTTTTTGTGAGGTTGAAAACCAGTGTTCTGAATTCTAAGTCATTTCTTGCTCTTTCTCCATTATGAATTTCCCCTGCATAAAACCTAAATCTCTTAAGTTTTTCTTCTGTTTCAGGGTCGAAAAAGTCACCTATCTTAAAATAATCAATCACAATCCCTTCATAGTCTGAAATAGCTTCGCCAGAGAAGTACCTCATTGTCCCATTTGTTATTCTCAATCTCTGGGAAGGAGGTACTGTCTGTAACACAAACGGACTATGTGTCGTAACCAAAAACTGAATTTTGGGAAACAGTCTTCGAAGAGTTGGCAATACCTGTCTTTGCCATTTAGGGTGGAAGTGAAGATCCACTTCATCAATCAATACAACACCTTGAGTATACTCGAGCGGATTACTAAAAGTACCTTGTTCTTCATCGTAGTCAATTTCGAAGAGAACCGGATTCAATTGTATCGCCCGTTTTGTTAGATCTCCAACTAAGGCCAGCATGTTCTTCTCGCCTGCTGAAAGCTGGCTAACTTCTACTGGCAGCGCCCCTTGACCTTTTACATACGCCTTGTCAAGCCAGAGTTGGCCCTTTTCAATTTTAAGCTCTTTGTAGGTATCTTCATCAGCATTTAAAGCGGTCAGTACTGTTTTTTCGACACGGTCAAAAATATATGACGGCTCGTTACTTTTTACCCAGTTTAACCACTCAAAAAACTCTTCAAAATCAAATCGACTAGGCTGAAGTGCCTTAATATAAGACTGATAAAGTTCCGCTGTATACTGTATTCCAACTTCACCAAATTGGGTGTTGATTGCAGAGCCCCCATAGTATACCAGTAAGGGCAAAGTAACAGTAGTGTATTCTGAATTATAGTATTTTACAGATGATCGAAAATCTTCGAGAAAAGCAACTCCTTCACGGATGTAGGTAATGTACGTTTCTAAGGCCTTTTCTAAGCCCTTTTTTGGGATTACCGGACGAGCAATTATAGGGACTCCAGCTTTATTGATTTCGACCTCTAATTCTAGCGCTCCTGAGTATTTCACTTTTAATACTCTTTGGCCGTCTCCATCGAAACAAATGTTACCCATCCATCCCTCATCTGTTCTTCTAGTAGCTACAATGAAAGTATCATCGGGGACTAGCTTCCTGCTTTCTTTTACTTCCTCCCAGTTATTCACTTTTGTTGTGCCAGGCATAGCTAACTGATCGAGCCGATCTAAGATATCGGCTGGTAAGGGAATAAGATTTTTTGTGTCCTCATCGTTTCCTTCTTCTGTTTCCTCTATAACCAGAGACCAGTAATCGCCTTCTACATTGCTTTCAGATCTATGCAGCTCTAGCCAAGCCACCTTTCCCTCCAACTCATACTCATTCAGAAAATCTGTCATTTCTGCAATAACCTCTAGTAACTCTAAAGCAGGTTGGAAATAAGTCAGCTCTAGTTTCGCACTGCAATAGGCCACCTCCTGATCATTTTTAATATCCTTGCTATTCCAGTTTTTTTGATGTTTTTGAGGAAGAAATTTATTTTGATTTAGAATAGTCTGGTTAAGAAAATCTAGCAGAAACCGGGCTATGGCATCAAGAATTGTCGTTTTCCCTCCACCATTATCTGCGATAAATACATTTACAGGCTTTTCCTGCTCCAGCTCCAAGTCCATAAAGCTGAACCCTCTGAAGTTCCGCAGCTGCAACCCAACCACTCTTACCAGGTTTTCTTCTATTTCGCTGAATGCTGGCATGCCCAGTTAAAGGATTAATCGTTTAAAATCTTCTTGAATCATTAAGCTAGCCTGGTGTCCATTTTTATCCGGCGCAATATTCAGCGTCGTTATTATAGGTTTCATGTCATTTCCAACCACAGAAACAAATACAGGCGATGCATATCGACCTTTGAAAGCATGACCCATGGAAGGATCATAGGCATAACCTGCTTCCTGCTTTATCCGATGTGTAGCATTGCTAATCTCCCTCAGAATATCATCATGTTTGCCTGCCTCCCCCAACTGTATTTGTTTGATGTAGCCGTATTTCTCGCTTCTTCCAGGATAGTTAAATTGAATGGCTTGTTCTGTTAGCTCAAAGAACTTGGAAAAATGGCCAAGTAGGTCATGTAAGTAGGGTAGAGTGATTTTTTGAGGAACATCCTTACAATTTTCAGAATCAACAATCATGACACTGCCCATCCCTCTTCTAACCCGTTTTCCAAAACCACCTAGAATACAGGTGATTTTGAACAGTGATGCCAATTCCTCTTTACTCAGCTTTTCCCGAGACTTATTCCAGCCAAGTACCACTTTGAACTCTTGACCTTCCTGAATAGCATTCGGCTTCATAAAAGACTTATGGGGAACCAAAAGACTGGAATTCACATCTAATTCTGAGGAGTGAGAAACTCGAATTATTATACTGCTTCTACCCCCTGTATTTATCCCACCAAAAATTGCTTCTTCTTTCTTCCTCAACTCCTCCAAAGGCAAATGCCCATTCAAAGCCCGCCACCAAAACCGCATAGCCCCCTTAATACTAGGCGCGCGCAGCTCCGGCGTCTGCCCATCCGCCCCCGCCAAAAACATCGGCGTAATCACCTTACAATGAAAAGTTATGGTCTCCATATTCGTTGATTGATGTTGTTCAATAATTACCTGGTTTTGCTTTGTCGAGGCTACGCTCAACCGGGCAGCCTGTCACGCATTTCGTACTTCGTATTTCGTACTTCGTATTTCGTGTTTCTGATTTCATATTCCCCACTCCAAGCAACGTCCCATACCCCACACTCCCCCCCTTGCCCAGCCCCACAAAATTCGGCAGGCTGGCATTGCAGCGGAAATTCAGCGAAAAGCAGAGGGATTTATGTCCTTTGTAGGGGAGCCAGCGTTCGCCCTTCATGCGGGTGATATTGGCTTCCAGCTGCCCCTGCACGTCCCAGCCGATGCCGGAGGCGAAAGCCAGTAAGTTGCCGATCAGCACTTTTTCCAGGAATTGAAGGCGTTCTACCTCTGTGCCCAGGGACATATAGCGCTTGTAATTCTCCTGATTGAGGGCCTGCCAGTCTTTGATGGCGTATTCGAACTGCCCCTGCCAGCATTGCACATTGAAGTATTTCAGGTGGATGTCCTCAATTTGGAAGGTTTCCTGCCGGTCGCCAATGCGCAGGTCTAAATCCCGCCGCTGAAAGAGGTAGTGGATGTCATCCGTGCCTTCATTCAGGCAGATGATGCTGGCCTTTTTGTACAGCGCCTTGTACTGAATCAGGGGGTAGCGATAGATGCTGCTGCTGTCCTTCTTGTGGTTGTGGAACAGAGAAGACTGCCGCTCGGTGGCTTCGATGACGGCTGCCCTGAAACAGGGGACTTCCTTTGCGAGTATAGGGTTCGCAAAGGTAACCTTGAGGTATCTTACCTTTGGCATAATTTGGTTTTAAACCTGGTTGTTGTTCAGGAGGTTAGCAGGAAAAACAATAGGGAAAGCGCACATCAGAGCAAAACCGTGGCGGGTCGCTATGTTTTTCGATTGTCTGTTTGCTATTTTACGGATTTTCTTATTCATTGTTGCATTGTTTTTTACTTTTTCTTTGGTGCAATTTATTTTTTAGGTGTATCAATTCGTGATACGCTGGTGGGGTTTTTCTACCTTGGCATCAGGTTTTATCAATAAAGCATAGGAATGAACCAGGAAATGTTATTTCGGATAAGGGTGATCGACCGGTGTTTGCGCAAAGCAAGTCAGAAGTGGACTCGGGAAACCCTGGCGGCTGCCTGCAATGAACAAGCCTGGGAGCATCTTGACCTTGACCGTAATTATACGGTGCTGACCATCTCCCGAGACCTGAAACGGATGAAAGCGGAACCTCCGGCAGGTTTTGGTGCGCCTATCGAATGGGATGCCCTGCACAAAACTTACCGATATGCGGACGCTTCCTATGTCCTTGACCGCCTGCCGCTTTATCAGGAGGATGTGAATATTCTGGAGGAGGCGCTGGGGCTCATTCAGTCTGCGCCGTATTTTGAATTGGACAAAGGGCTTTCCACACTTGCTGACCGGATTGCAGAGCGCCTGAAGCTTAAGCGCAATCCTTCTTCTGTACCGGCGGTGGTTTTCAGCCATTCCGATAGGGTAGAGGGGCAACATTGGATCCCCCGGCTTTATGAAGCGGTCATACGGAGGCAATGTGTGGAGCTGCACTACAAGCCTTTTGAAGAGGACGCCACCCGGAAGGTCATCAGCCCCTATGTGCTAAGAGAGTATAACCGGCGGTGGTTTTTGATCGGCTTTAGCCACAATCAGGGTAAAATCAGGACCTATGCGCTGGACCGAATTCAGCAGGCGGAACATTACCTGTTACAGCAGTTTTATCTGCAGCCCGGTTTTGACCCTGGCCGCTATTTTGAGCCCATCATAGGCGTAAGCATGCCGGAGGGGCAAAAGACGGAAAGAGTGCTCCTCCGGGTGGCCCCGTTAAGGGTAAAATACCTGTCTACCAAGCCGCTGCATGTTTCTCAAAAATTGGTGGAGCAGGGGGATGGATTTGTCCTGTTTGAACTGCAAGTCATACCTAATATTGAGCTGGAGCGCCTGATACTGTCGCTGGGCGAAGAAGCTGTGGTGTTGCAGCCCAAATGGTTGCGGCACAGGATCGAAAACCGGCTGAAACATGCTGCAACAAACTACATAGAGGGAAATTGAGACAGGCTGAGCCCCTATCGTCTCCTGGTTTCTACCGACATGATATTGCCATAGCCTCCGGATCCACAATACTGTGCTTCTATACGTAGTTTCATCCCCGGGATAAAAATTTTCGGCACATCATTCCGGCGCCCGAAGTCATCGCCATCCACTTCAATGTAGTAGCTGGCCCGGACACCAAACTCGTCCTGAATCAATACATTATAATGCTCCAGGTCGGCTTCAATTACATAGCCTATGAAAGGTTCTCCCCTGCTGCAATCTTCCATAAGGGCCAGCCCGCCTGTATAGCTCAGCTTTCGGTATGGAGGGGCAGGGGGCACACCGTAGGTGTAATTTCCCTGCGAGACCTTTTCTTCTCTGGTTTGTTCATCGAGCGCAAGCTTTTCTTTCTGGCGTGCTATCACCTCCTCTTTTTCGGAAATGACCCCATCAAGGGTCTCAATAGAGTCGAGGAGTATCTCATGCCATACCTTATATCGATTGACCAGAGTTGCCAGGGAATCATATTCCGCCTTGCCAACTACAGGTGCAGGCGGCTTTGATTGGGAAGACGACTCACTGCACGCTCCTGTACCCATGGAGATAATCAGCGCTAATAGTACGGACGGATTCAATTTCATGATTACGATTCTTTTGTTGTGAAATAGATGGATTTCCGGCAGCTATTGCGTCCGAAGCCTGATTTAACAGGCGGACTGTTTTCCAGCCATACCGCAGCCTGTTTTGACGATTTCATATCGTCCATTCATTATGACTGATGCCAACCAAGTACCATTGCCCGTTATATTCACTGAAGACGAGACGGAGGCTAGTCCAGTCCGTAGGGGCTTCTTCTGTTGCATAAAAGTGGTACTGCACAGTAATATCCCGGTAATAAAACTCAAGAACATTATCCCAGGTAGCCCCGCTTCCAATAATACGGTTATAAGTGACCGTATCCGCAGCGCTGAAGTCTCTGTCAAAGACAAATCTTTCGAAGTAACGCTTAAAGCTTGATTCGATGGGCCTTGTTATGCCATCATAGATACCCCAGGTGTACGCTGTGGTATCCATTAGGGTGTTTTCAATGATTTCCGGCAAAAGCACTACCTGGTCCTGACTTATTTCACTGTAGGGAGAAAAGCGCACACCAATCTCGGGATGCGCTATTTCCGCCAGGTTTTCGAAATCCCGGTTTTTCAGGTAAAGAATGGTTGCATCCGCTCTTTTCTGAATAATCTTCTCCGCTTCTTCGGAAGATATAACAGGGTTGAGCTGTTCGCTTATTCCGATCATTATGGACCCGTATGCGGTCTTGATTTCTATTTTATGCTCTTCTTCGGTACTATCTGCTTTCACCTCTGGCTCAGGAGCACCATAATCCGGGGTGGCATAGGAATCAACAGTTGGTTCAACGGATGCCTCAACAGTGGAGTGCGGTGGGTCCTGATTCACTCTTTTTTCTGGCTGGCAATTCCAGGCAATCAGGGCAATGCCTGCTATTCCTGAAAGAATGGGCAACCTGAAGGCATGCCGTCTAATGCATAACTTTGTATTTGTCATTTTTTTCGATTAGGCAACTAAGATGTGCATTAAACCGGTGAATGAATCATCGCAAAGTGAAAATCCAAACTTTGGATTCTGACCGGTTACGGGTTGAGATAATGGTGAAAGATTGCCCCGCCTTTCTGCGGGGCAAAACAACGAAGCCAAGAGTATGCCAGATTCTTAAACTAAATCATCTTCTGATGTATAGTCTTTGGAAGAGGCCCTTGGAACGCCGGGTTGATTCCCTTCCAGTGCCTCAATCTTTTCTGCAATCCGGAAGTTGTAGTTACTGACCTTTGTAGGGATATGAAACAGGTCGAAAAGCGCCCATAACCCAAGTCCGCCAATAGTAATCCAATAAAGAATTTGCAGCCCCCATTTCCCAAGGTATGCGTAGTGGCAGCCAATTAGGAACCAACACAGGTAGGCGGTTCCGGTAGATTTCATCTGGGACATCAAATAATACTTGCTCATGATGTATATTTTGGTGTTAAAAATGAATAGTCGCGACCTGTAGACAGGCGCATATGATATCTAATTGGTTTTCTTTAGATCGATGTAGATTGTTGGTTCGCCTTTTTCACCTGTGAGGGCAAGCCGAACGTATTGGTAATCCTGACTGTAAGTTTCAATTTGTGCGAAATCCAGATACGCTTCTTCGCCTTCAGGCCTGACCAGCATTTTTTGATCGCGGGTGATCTTATATTTAAAGTCTGCAGCCTTGGCGCCTGGCTTAGCTGAAAAAGCTTCTATGAGTTCGAATACACCCAAATTGGCATAAATAGTCGCGGTATTGCCAGGGTAAAAAGTAAACTCAATATTGGCTGTTTTGAGTGCCAGATTGGTTAATCCCTGTGCCAGCCATCCCATACCCGCCTCGCCAGATTCAGGCTTCGCCAGAATGATCTCTGCTTCGTAGGTGCCTTCCAGCTTCTTACTATTGAAACCTCCCAGACTGCAATTGCTTATGGTCAGCAATAAACAGAGCATAAGACCGCCCGACAAAGGGGGGGCTGTGTCACGAAAGAAGGATGTTAACGTTTTCATATGTTTAAATTTTTAATATCTATGGCTTTAGGGGGGGTAACTGGTGCTTTACCATTTTCCTATCCCCAAGCGGAATGCTAATCCGAGCTCAGCAGCCAGCGAAAGCTGACGGTAAGCCTGTCCAAAACGGCCGGTGGCATTAAAGACCAGTTCAACAGGCTTTAACAACCGGGCAGTGCTACCAATCGTAGCTACATGATAATGGTGCGAACCTGCAATGTCGGTTTCAGTGCGGTGTTGTATACCCTTGCCATAACTGAGCCGCAGCCACTCCCTGATCAAAAAGCCCCCTTCCACTTCTGTGAATAAGTGAGGTGCTTCTCCCGTAGCTACCGGCCACTCCTGATGATCAGCAAGGCGGCTGAAGGTGCCATCCTGATAACCGCCCAAACGGGCAAATACCCCCAGTGCGCTCCCCCTGTCCCGACTATTGACATCAAAGCGGTAATTGATCGCGGCAGTGGCTACCCATCCGGTATGCTGCCCAATGTCCATGCTATTCAATGGCCCCAGGTAATAGTGAGCACCGCCGCCCAACCGTATACCGATCCGGCCGGGGAGGCCCGCATAGTAGGCTTTGCGCCTTTCCTTCAACAGCTGTTCCTTTTGTGCCAGCCGACAGGCTTCTTCTTCAACCGCCAGGCGTGCTCTGATACGTTGGTTTTCCAGCCGTTCCAGCTCCACGGCTTTCTGCTTTTCCAGTATCCTTTTCTGGTAGGAGAAGTCAATTTTGCGGAGTTCTCTCTGTTGCTCGGCATCGAGCTGATCCAGTTCCATGGCTTCCAGGAGCTGTCGGCGCAGCTTTTCCTTTTCCAGCTCAATGCGTTCCCGGTCTTTCTGCTTCTCCAGCTCAATGCGCTCCTGTTCTTTTTGCTTTTCCATGGCAATCCGCTCCAGTTCCAGGTCTTTCTGGGCGGCCAGCTCCTCAGGGGTCAGCTCACGGCCCCCCAGCAAAAGCTCAGAGTCAAGGATCAACGGCTTGGTGTGGTAAGGCACTCCGGCATCCTCCAGAAAAGCGATCAGCCCACGGGCGTTGGCTGCAAAATTCATATTCTGGATATCCCGGTCAAACAGGCTTTGCCGTTCAAACCTGGCTGTAACCACACCTACAACCTGCCCGTTTTTATCGAGTAAGGGCCCACCGCTGTTGCCGGGATTGACTGCCACGTCCGTTTGCAGCCAAAAAGGGAGCGGGGTCACGTTGAGCTGCTCATTGGAGATAATGCCCCGGGTAATATTAAATTTCAGGCCCCGCGGATTACCAATGGCAGCCACATCGGCACCCGTACCGGCAAGGCCTTTGTGGAATATTGGAAGGGGCTGTGCCTCCGCCTTAAAAAAAGACCGCAGCTTTAGCAGCGCAAGGTCTATTTCTTCATCGTAGGCATGTACCGTAAATCGGTAACGGTCTCCATCTGCAAACTCTGCAAAGTCTTTGCCTGACCGCTCTTCCACCACATGATAGTTGGTAACCACCCAGCCCTCCTCATGAATCAGGAAACCGGAGCCCAGCCCCTCCCCCGATTCAATATACACCACCCCACTTTTACAGCGCTCCATAATAAGCTCGGAGTTGAATGACTGTGCCACGGCAATGGCATAGACAAGCATAAACAGGGCTAAAAGCGGTAATTTCTGATGTTTTTTCATTTCCAATTATTTGCAGGTTATCTGACCAGATAAAGAAAACCACTCCGTCTCGGTACGCCCTTTTCATCCGGCATGCCATCCCACAGGGTGTTGTTGTAGAAGCGTGCCCGGTGTACTTTCCATACAAAAACGCCAGCGGGCAAATCCTGCCCATTCAGCGTCCCATCCCAGAATTCAGTGGGCTGCCCTTCCTCATTGAGGGCGGTGCTCGACCATATCAGCTGCCCGTTCCGGGCGTAAATTGCTATTTCATACTCAGACAGCCCAATGCCTTTGGGCAAAAAGACCTGCTTCTCCAGGCTGTTACCGGTAGCAGGTTCCAGCACGTTGGGGACAAATAGCCCGGACAGGGTATCGAGGTCGATCAGAGCATGAGCCGTATCCGGACAGCCCGCTTCATTGCGGACGATCTGCCGGACCTCCTTGTCAAAGCTCGACAGATAGCGGTGTACCGGGTTTTCCAGACCGGAAGTCGCGCCATCTCCAAATGACCATTCGAAAGTTTCCGCATCCGGACTGCTGTCGTTGAAAAACTGATAGGTGCTTCCAAGCTCATTGTCAAGCTTATCGTAGGTAAACCCAGCCTGTGGGCTGCCCTGTACATTCACCACATTGGGCAACATCAGCGTATCCGCACAACCACTTCCATTGCCCACAATGAGGGTGATATCATATTGGCCGGTATCCCTGAAAACGTGAGCACCGTCCCAGCTGCTGTCCTGTGCAACATTCCCAAACTGCCAGAGGGTATAGCCTGCGTACTCAGACTGATTATCCATCCTCAGCCAGAAGGGCTCGCAGCCCGTCGTGTCCATCGGGCTGAAATTGGCAAAGGGAATCCCGTACACTGTATATTCCTGTTCGGCGCTCTGTGTGCACAGAAACTCATTCTGCGCGGTTAATGAAATCGTGTAAGTCCCTGTTTCATTAAAGACGGTGCAGGGGGCGTTCTCAACCGAAGTACTGCCATTGCCAAAGGACCAGGAAAAGCCGGAAGCGTATTCCGTCGGATTGAGCATACAAACCTGATGAGGGATACCGCAGGGCTCATCCGGAACCACTTCAAAGTCAATAACCGGCTCCGGGTACACATTGATAAATGAGAAAATGGTGTCATTGGAGCACCCAAATATATCGGTGGCTTCGAGCCGGATATCATAGAAACCGGGCTCCTGGTACAGATGAGGAGGCGGGTTCTGCCCAACTGCCGAATTCCCATCACCGAAGTGCCATACATAATACGCCGCATCTGTGGTCGTATTCTCAACCCCGACCTGCAGTGGCGGACAACCGAAAGTCACATCCGGCGTGAATGACGGATTAGGCAACGGCTGGACTTCAACTTCCGCCTCAAAGGTATTCGGACAGCCGGTTATTGCAGCGTAGGCTGTCAGGGAAACCGTATATGTGCCTGTGGAAGGAAAGGAGTAGTATGCATCGTATGTAGTCGCAGTACTGCCATCCCCAAAGTCCCAGAGCGTCCCATTAACGTCCACAGAGGTGTTTTGGAAAAATGCCGAATCCTGAAGGCAAGCGTAGGGTGCTGTTTCGAAGGCGACTAATGGAGCAGGAAATACCGTAATATTACTAAACGCAGAGTCCCTGGCACAGCCATTATCTGCCACAAGGGTGACGATGTAGTTGGTGGTGGTATCGCCGGTGGCTACATAGGTGTAGGTGGTATCCGTTTGGTTAGAAGTATTCCCATCCCCAAAGTACCAGTTGTAGATCAGGGCCGAGTCCGGTGAAGTCGTATTCAGGAAATCCACTGCAAAGGGCGCACAGCCTTCGTTGTCCGGCACGCTGAAGAAGGCACGGATTTGATTGGGCTTAACCAATACTTGTTGGTCAAGCGTATCCGTGCCACATTCATTAAAGGCATAAAGCCGGATGTTGTAAATGACATTGGTGGAATCCGGAGCGACAAAAACCTGATCGGGCGGTATGGAATCCGTATAGGACAGCGAGAAACCATCCGTGCTCGTTATTTCCCAAAGGAAAGATTCCGGCAGACCTTGCGTGTTATTATTGATGGCAATATCTAACGGGGAACAGCCGGCATACTGGCTCACCTGAAAATTGGTCAGTGGCAGTGGCAGGACTAGTACGGAATCGGTCATTGCCGACTCTCCGCAGTGGTTCTCCGCCTGTAGCGTGATGAAATAGGTGGTGTCCTGCAGGCCTTGTTCGTAGGCAATAGTGCCGGGCTGCTCTTCTGTTGAAGATCCGCCGTTGCCAAAATCCCACTCGTAGGATACGAATTCAAAACCGATCGTATTATTGGTAAAGGTGATGGGCAGTACCGCACACCCCATGATGGTATCCATCTCAAATTGAGTCACCGGTGGTCCGGAAACATAAACATCGGTACTCGCGGAGTCCACACAGCCAAATTCTGAAGCCGCATCAAGCCGGAGGAGGTGCCAACCAGTGTCAGCGAAGGTGTGGGTTGGGGTTTCCACCTCGTACAACAAGCTGTCATTGATCGACCAGGCAAAGCTTACAGCGTTCTGACTCTGATGCAGCAGAGGCGTAGCTGCGTCGACGCAGAGACTGTCAATACTTGCCAGGTCCGGTACAGGAAGCGGGCGTACGCATACCGTGACCTCATCGCCCTGTATACAATCAGTACCCGGGAGCTGGAAGAAATACGTCAGGGTGTAGCACCCCTCTGCTAAACTGCTTGGTGCAAAAAGCCCGGTGGAATCAATCACGCCCGGCCCGGTGTACCAACCTCCTGCCGGGCTTGCTCCGCTGAGCTGAAAAGTATCGAGTGAAATACAGGCATCAAGGGGGGCTCCACCATCCACATAGCTCAGGTCGATGACCAGCACTTGCTTAAAGGTGGAAATCTCACAGGCACCAATGGTGAGAATGTATTCCAGTGTCGTAACCCCACCGCCTGCGGCTTCCGGGTCAAGCACCCCATCTTGTGTCACAATTCCTGGTTGCCCAAGTGAATCCTGCCAGATGCCGCCCGCGGGGCTTGGGGTGGGAAGATTGTAAAGCCCGTCCGTAATGCAAATCGTATCTGTGGGCCCAAGGTCAATAATGGGAATTGTGTCAATGACAAATTCGTCAGAGACGACACTACTGCCGCAGCTGTTATAGGCGGTCAGGGTATAGGTATAAGTACCCGCACCAGTGTAGCTTACCCCAGCAGGGAATAAGTCAGTACTGTTCTCAGGCGTTCCTCCCGGGAATTCCCAATGCACACTGTCAATCCGGTATCCCTGATAATCCACCTCAGGAAGGAGCACTGCTGATTCACAGAAGTCCTCAGCAGGCGTTAAAAGAGGTACCGGAGCCGCCAGCATTGTGACGGTATCGCTCCAGGTGAGTTCGCCGCAGATATCGTTGAATACGGTTTGAGTGACAACGTACAGTCCTGTATCCTGAAATACGAAGGAAGGCTCCGCCACCATAGGGTCAAAGCTCACATTATCGGCGAATGGCCCGGTAATACTCCACTCGAAATTGAGCTGATCCCCGGAGCTGAAGTTCTCTACGTTTACGGTAAAAGGCAGGTCACAGCTAAAATCACTGCTCAGTTGGGCGTCCACCTCAATAGGCTCCAGTACCTGAAAGGACTGGGAAAAGGTATTCGTCCCACAGAAGTTGTACACCTCCGCAGTAATGGTATAGCTGCCCGCCCCATCATAATTGATAACACCTGGATATAAGTCGGCCGATGTCTCCGGCTGCCCTCCCGGGAAGGTCCATCGGATAGAGTCCAAACGCCCCGGATTCCCGATCGTGACCGAATTACTGTTCAGCTCAACGGTGGTTTCTCCGCAGTCATCCGGGATAGCAGGAAAGGTGACTGTAGGTGATTCAAGTACCCACACCGTATCCGACCAGGACACGGGGTCACAAACCGGATTTCCGACCAGTACGTTTAAGACGAACACACCGGTGTCCGGGAAGGTGGCTTCCGGTACGGGGCTTGTCGCATCACTAAATATAACATTACCATTGCCTTCGTAAGTCCAGGTATAGGCAAGCTGATCTCCGGTGGAGTTGTTCTCTACCATCACCGAACTGCCTGCGCACAAGGTATCTGCAGGAATAGCGAGGTCAAGCAATGGCCCCTGAAGAATAGTAAAAGGCTGTTCTGCCGAATCTTCCCCGCATGCATTGAAAACGGAGACGCTAACCGAGTAGTCCCCAGCTCCTTCCACCGTGATGGTGCCGGGGTCGAAGTCGTTTGACGTCTCTGCGGGCATGGCCCCGGTTGGGAACTGCCAGAAGACGGAGTCCACCAGGTTTTGATTGGGGTAAGTGGGCATCAGCTGCAATTCGGCGATCTCACAGTAGGTGTCCAGCTCTG
>JANSXW010000110.1 GCA_024742755.1 bacterium
AATTGTGGTTCTGGCTAAATCTTTTTTAGCGCGTTTGGCGGGCCAAATAAGCTAAAAAAGATAACGCCAGAGCCTGCCCCGCATTTCAGCGGGGTTCATAAGTCCTTGGTTTGCAATAGGAGCAAGCTCCAAACATAGTCTCAGACAGGCTGCAAAGGTGAAACGCAAATACCTTAGGACTAAATAATCATACCCGCGCCCACGGTCTCATTCGTCCCTTCATCCACGAAGATCACGCTACCGGTAATCCGGTTTTTGCGGTAGGCATCAAAGTACAGCGGCTTGGTGGTCCGTATCACCACCCGTGCGATGTCGTTCATGCCAATTGTCTTGTCTTCTTCATTGCGGTGGAGCGTGTTGATGTCCAGTTTGTACCGGATTTCCTTGATGATAGAGCGCACCTCCTTCGTGGTGTGCAGGACCGCGTACTTGCCCCGAAGCTGCAGCGGGCGGTCCGAGAACCAGCAGACCATTATTTCCAGGTCCTGCTCCACCTCAGGGTGGTTGTTTTCCCGCACAATCATATCACCCCGGCTCAGGTCCAGGTCATCCTCCAGCAGGAGCGTTACCGACATCGGCGGGTAAGCCTCGGCAACTTCTCCGTCGAAAGTATCGATCTTTTTGATCTTGCTGGTGAAGCCGGATGGCAACAGCATCACATCATCGCCTTTTTTGAAGATGCCACCGGCAATGCGCCCGGCGTAGCCCCGGTAATCGTGGTAGTCATCAGAATTGGGGCGCACTACATACTGTACCGGGAAACGGCAGTCAATGAAGTTGTGGTCACTGCCAATGTGCACGTTCTCCAGATAGTAGAGCAGGGTAGAGCCGTCGTACCAGGGGGTGTTTTCCGATTTGGTCACTACGTTGTCCCCCTTCAGTGCAGAGATCGGGATGAAGTGGACATCGTTGACGTTCAGTTTGTAGGAAAACTCCTCGAAGTCCTGTTTGATCTTCTCATACGTCTCCTCCGAGTAGTCCACCAGGTCCATTTTATTGATGCACACCACGAGGTGGGGGATTTGCAGCAGGGATGCGATGAAGGCGTGCCGGCGGGTTTGCTCCAGCACCCCTCGGCGGGCATCAATGAGGATGAGGGCGACGTTGGCCGTAGAGGCACCGGTCACCATATTCCGGGTATACTGAATGTGGCCCGGCGTGTCCGCGATAATGAATTTGCGCTTAGGCGTGGAGAAGTAGCGGTAGGCCACGTCGATGGTAATGCCCTGTTCGCGTTCTGCCTTCAGCCCGTCTGTCAGGAGCGCGAGGTTAACGCCTTCTTCCCCCCGCCGCTCGCTGCTTTCCCGCACCGCATCGTACTGATCCTCAAAAATAGATTTGCTATCGTACAGCAGCCGCCCGATGAGGGTCGACTTGCCGTCGTCTACACTGCCCGCTGTGGTGAACCGGAGCAGCTCCATATTATCGTAATTTTCCATTTTGCTTTTGTTTTTCCTTTGATTTGGTCAATGCAGGTACTAGTGGATGGAGACGTAAATACTTGACAGTTAAAGACCAGGCACTATAGAATGGCTTGAGCTTGAAAATACTATCAAATAATTCGGTCTGGTCGCACTAGAAATACCCCTGTTTCTTCCGGTCTTCCATAGCGGTTTCGGAGCGTTTGTCGTCTGTGCGGCCGCCCCGCTCTGTTTTGCGGGCAATGGAGACTTCCTTGATGATGTCCTCAATGGTTTTGGCCTCAGATTCCCAAACGCCGGTGCAGGTCATATCCCCAATAGTACGGCAGCGCACCATGCGGGTTTCCACTGCGGCGGCCTCTTCCGGTCGTTTTTGGATGTACTCGCAATCTGCAAGCAGGGTGCCTTCCCGGGCAAAAACAGGGCGCTCATGGGCAAAGTACAGGCTCGGGAGCTCCACTTTTTCCATCGCCAGGTACATCCAGACATCGAGTTCTGTCCAGTTGCTGATGGGGAAGACCCGGAAGTGCTCCCCGTAGTTTTTCTTGCCGTTGAACAGGTTCCAGAGCTCCGGGCGCTGGTTTTTGGGGTCCCACTGCCCAAACTCATCGCGGTGGGAGAAGAAGCGCTCTTTGGCACGGGCTTTTTCTTCGTCGCGGCGGGCACCGCCCAGGGCTGCATCGAATTTGCCTTTTTCCAGCTCCTCCAGCAAGACATGCGTTTGAAGGTAGTTGCGGCTGGCATTGTACCCCTTCTCCTCCACAATCGCTCCGCTGTCGATGGCCTCCTGCACAGAACCGACAATCAGGCGGGTGCCGGTTTCTTCAACGAGTTTGTCGCGGTATTCAATGGTTTCCGGGAAATTGTGCCCGGTATCAACGTGCAATAGCGGAAAAGGGATATTGGCCGGAAAGAAAGCCTTGCGGGCCAGGTGTACCATAAGGATGGAGTCCTTGCCCCCGGAAAACATCAGCACCGGCCGCTCAAACTGAGCTGCGACTTCGCGCATGATGAAGATGGATTCTGATTCCAGCTCTTTGAGGTGATTGAGATGATAACTCATAATGTAAAGGTTATTCGCAATTTGATCAGTGCTCCGGTTGCAGAGCGCCTGCGGTTATGCTTTAGGTAATTCAATATGTGGTTTCAGGAACTGGAAGACGGCTTCCACGCTCTCTTCCAAAGACTGCTCATCGGTTTTGATTTCCAGGGCAGGGTGGGGCGGTGGTTCGTAGGGCGCGTCAATGCCAGTGAAGCCTTTAATCTGGCCGGCTCTTGCTTTTTCGTAAAGCCCTTTGACATCCCGGGACTCGCAGACTTCCAGTGGCGCGTTGATGTAAATCTCCAGGAAGTCCCCGGGCCCGATAATCTGCCGGGCCATATCCCGTATCTCCACAGTCGGGCTGATGAAGGAATTCAGGGTGATAATGCCGCTGTCGAGGTAAAGCCGGGCAATTTCTGCAATGCGGCGGATATTTTCCTGCCGGTCTTCCGGGCTGAAACTGAGGTTGTTATTAATGCCGCTGCGGATGTTGTCGCCATCGAGCACCTGCGCAAAGAAACCATTATTGTAAAGGTAGCGTTCCAAATGCTGAGCAATGGTGCTCTTGCCCGAACCGGATAAGCCGGTAAGCCACAGGACTTTGCTCCGTTGGCCAAGCCTTCGCTCCCGGTCGCTGCGCTGTAGCAGCCGGTCGAAAATAGGGTGGATGTGTTCTGTCAAAACGGGTTCTTTTTGTGCCCGGGATGGCCACCGTAAAGGTGTTGTCTGGAATTGGCGAGTGCTTGTCAGTCTTTTTGCTGGTGTTGGCCGCCCCGGAATACATTTAATAATTGACACACAAATGAATCGCAAAGAAATAGGTTTTTTGCTATTTGCCCAAACCTTTGCCTGCTTGTGTCTGATGCCCTCGCTTTTGCCGGTGCAAATTTGATAAATTATTTTTACTCTATAGGTTTTATAGGAAATTAAAATCACTTATGTCCTCTAACCATTTTGAAACCAATGCCATCCGTGGGCAGATGAAGCGCACCGAGCAACGGGAACACAGCGCGCCGCTTTTTTTGACCTCCAGCTTTGTTTTCCCCGGCCCGGAACAAATGGAGCTGGCTTTTCAGGGCGGTGCAGATGATAACATCTACAGCCGGTACAGCAACCCGAATACCGACGAACTGATCCAAAAGGTCTGCGCCATGGAGGGCGCGGAAGATGGCTTTGCGCTGGCGTCCGGTATGTCCGCTGTATTCGCAAGCATGGCCGCGTTTTTAAAAGCAGGAGATCATGTGCTGGCTTCCCGGGCGGTTTTCGGCTCCACCCATCAGATTCTTACCGGGCTCCTGCCGCGTTGGGGCATCACCCATACCTATGTGGACCCGCTTGATGCAGACAGCTGGGCGGCGCACCTGCAGCCTTCTACCAGGATGCTGGTCCTGGAAACACCTTCCAATCCCGGGCTTCAGCTGATAGACCTTGAGGCAGCGGGGGCTTTTGCGCAAGCGCATGGCTTGATTTTGAACGTAGACAACTGCTTCGCCACGCCTTATTTGCAGCAGCCGGGGCAGTACGGTGCCGGGCTCATTGTGCACTCCGCCACCAAGTGGATGGATGGGCAGGGGAGAGTCCTCGGGGGTATCGTTGTGGGCAAGGCGGACCTTATTGAAGAACTGCGGTTTTTCTGCCGGCATACCGGGCCCGCCATGTCGCCCTTCAATGCCTGGGTGCTGTCGAAAAGTCTGGAAACCCTTAGTATGCGCATGGACCGGCACTGCGCCAACGCTCTGGAGATAGCCAATTGGCTGGAAGCGCGCCCGGAAGTGGACCGGGTGCACTATCCGCACCTGAAAAGCCACCCGCAGTACGGGCTGGCTAAAAGGCAGATGAAGCACGGAGGCGGCATCGTCGCATTTGACCTGAAAGGAGGGCAGACAGCCGGGCGGCAGTTTTTGAGCCGTATTCAAATGTGCTCCCTGTCTTCGAACCTGGGGGATACGCGCACCATCGTCACCCACCCGGCAACCACCACCCACTCCAAACTTTCTGAGGCTGAGCGGGCATCAGTGGGCATCGGGCCAGGCATGATCCGGGTATCTGTAGGGTTGGAGCATGTGGATGACATCCGGCAGGACCTGGCACAGGCACTGGAAGCGTAGGTTTTTGTCTACTTTTTTTGAGCTTAGGCAATAGTTCGCGCTGAGCACTCGTTAATGCCGTGTTTAGTAAGTGACGCCGGGCTTGTCTGTGCGTCTCAAACCTGACACCTCTAACAAACTAACGATTCTATTATGTCAACCACCAATCCAACGCCCAATCCTTCCGGCCCTACGCCTAATCCAGGACCTGGCAAGAATGACGACGGGCAACAAAAGTTGAAAATTGCAGCGATTGCGACCATCGCAGTGCTGGCCATCGTGTGTATTGTACTGGTGATTAGCCTGGTCAACAAAAACAACGCCAACGATAGCCTGACCTACGAGCTGAATGAATCTGAGCAGCTGAAGGCCGAACTGGAGAAGCAGTATTACGAGGCCCTTTCTGAGCTGGAAGAGATGCGCGGCAGCAATGAAGAGCTGAACGCACTCATCGAAGCCCAAAAGGCCGAGCTCAAGGAGTCTAAAGACCGTATTGATGTCCTCCTCCGCGACAGCCGCCAACTGGCAGAAGCCCGCAAGCAGATCAACGGCATGAATGCCAAGGTCGAGCAGTATCTGGCAGAAATCAACCAACTCCGTCAGGAAAATGAGGAGCTCACAGAGCGCACCGCCGCCCTGAGCCAGGAGAATTACTCCCTGAATTCCAACCTCGATTCCGCCCGCATGCGCAATATGGAACTGTCTTCCGCGAGAGCGGCACTGGTAAGCGAAAAGGAGGCTGTTGAAGCAGACCGGGCCCGCCTGGCTAAGAAGGTGAATATCGCCTCAGTGGTCAAGGTGACTAACGTGGAGGCAGAAGGCCTGAAGCTGCGCGATAATGGCAAAACGACTTCCCGCCGGAGCGCCAAAAACGTAGATCAACTGCAGGTATGCTTCAATACCACTGCCAATCAGGTGGCGGAATCTGGTGTTGAGGAGTTCCTGATCCGCATCATCAATCCACTGGGAGAGACCCTTGCGGTAGAATCCATGGGCTCAGGCGTTTTCGTCAACAATGCCAACGGGGAGCAAATCCGCTATACGATGATTAAGGAAGTGGATTATGACCGCGACGAGCAGCGCCTCTGCCTGACCTGGGCTCCAAGCGAGGCATTTCAGGAAGGCAACTACGAGGTGGAAATTTACAACAAAGGCTACCTCGCCGGTACGAGCAGCTTCCAGCTGAGATAGCGGTACCGACAAGAGACAGAGCAAACTACACAGCAGCGCCCGGGCATTCATTCGGGCGCTGTTTTTAATTGGAGGCACGTGATTTTGAACAATACCCGGTGCAAATTGATTTTTACGTTTATATAATCTGAAAAAGCTTGTATGAGCGAAAAGAAGGAAGAATTCATCAACCCCATTGATCCGGACAAAATCGCGGAAAACCCGCACAACCTGCCCTATGCCCATACCGTTAGCGGTGTGGAGATCAAACCCATCGACAAGGGAAAGGTGAAGGGGCGGGCGGTCAAAGCCATGTATAAGCAGTCGGATATGCAACTGGAGCAAATCCGTAAGCAGATCGAATTGCTGGCCAAACAGGCCAAAGGGATTCAGGACCGTGTTTCCATATCCGAGCAAATCTATAATGCTCAAATGAATTTTGAGCCATTGATCGGCTTTACTTACCACCTGTACGAGCGCAGGGACGGGAGCGAATATGTGCTCTCTATGGTCAGCCCGGAAGAATGGGGCCCCAACCCGCCTTACCGCTTTATTGCCACGGTGGAGCTACTGGCAGACCATACCTGGGATGTCCTGCGGAAGGCTTCTGAAACGGAAGCGGACGAAGCATGAATTTCAATTGCTCCTTCGGGCTTCCCGGCTTAAAAAATCAGTTATGCGACTTTCGATATTAATGGCAGCCTGTTTGTTCCTGATGGGTTCAGTGGTTGAATGGGAGGGAGCGACCTCCCACGAGATGGGCGACCTGATCCGGAATCAGCCTGCCACTCATGAATTTGTTTTCCGGAACGTCAGCGGTGAGCCCATGGTCATCGATAATGTGCGGACCTCCTGTGGCTGTACGGTGCCCGAATGGGATGAAGTGCCCATCGCGCCGGATTCCACAGGGGTTATTGCCGTGACCTACGATGCCCGCGACCTGGGCTACTTCAAAAAGAAAGTCAAGGTCTACTTCAGCAATCAGCGCAAAGCTGAGGTGCTCTTCATCGAAGGTTGGGTGGAAGAACTTTAGCCTTGTTTCAACTGCCTGATCTGATCATAGACGGCTATCCCCGCTGCCATGGCGACATTCATAGAGGTATTGACCCCGTACATAGGCAAGTGCATGGTTTGTTGGCATAGTGCCAATATTTCCGGTGGGATACCATGAGCTTCCTGTCCGACTACCAAAACAGTTTCTTCCTGCGCTTTCACCTGCGTATAGGGCAGGCTTTGATCTGTGATTTCCAAACCCAGCAAAGTTTGGTCTTTTGCGAGTGCCTGAACGCCTTTCAGATCCAGCGTACTATGGGGTACGTAGTCCAGAGTGGCCCGTGCGACCCGTTTCACTTTGCGGTGTTCCAGCAGTTCCGCCGGCCCGTAAAAGTAAAGATGAGCCAGTCGCGCCGCATCAGCCAGGCGAAAAAGGCTGCCGATATTCCGCACATCGGTTATGCCCGCCAGTAGCAAACTTATGGGGTGGCGGTCGCGGTGAATATTCCGGATGTAGGCTTCCAGGTCTTCCGGCCGGTCATCGTAAAAGGTAGATTGCTTTGGCATAGTCGCGGCATCAGTTGGTGCGGAAAGGTAAGGTTTCCTGCTGGAAAAATAGGTCGGGCTATTGAAATTGAGCTTCTTAACTTTGGCACTACCTTCTGGAAATCCTCGTTCTTTTTTCAAGCAACACCTATTTCATGAAAGCCCCGTTATTGATACTTCTCCTGCTTTTTTGTTCTTCATTTGGTTTCGCGCAGTCTGATATCCCAGTGTTGGGCACCGACCGCCCCGAATCGGGCCAGCGGATCATTTGGCACAACAATGCCTTCTATCTGCTGCTTCAGGTGCAAGCGGAGATTGGTGGGGAAAATGCCGTGCTCCTCAAGCTCGATGCGGATGGCAGTTTGCTTTGGGCCAGGGCCGTAGGCACGCCCGGGCGCGATCTGGTCAACGATTTAGCGCCCCATCAGGATGGCGTCCTGGTGCTGGGCCGGATGGTGGAGCCCGGCAATCCCAACGTGATCGATGATGTTTTCCTGCATTACTTTGAAGCGGATGGCAGCATTGGCTGGAGCCGCTACTTTGGCCGTACGACCGGCGGGGACGATGAACACGCGGATGCTGTTTTTACGACTGATGCCGGGAATATCGCTGTGGTAATGCATGAAGCCGTAGGAGAAGACCGCCCGGCTTACATCACGCTGTTGCAGGACAACGGAAGTCCCATCTGGGGGACACAGCTTCGCCAGGAGAACCTGGACTGGATTTTTCCGGCAGCCGGACTGGAGCATGCTGGCCGGTTTTGGATTGCGGGGGCGGCTTCGCTTGCGGATGGCACCGAGGAAGCCTTTTGGGTAACGCTGAATACGGCTGGTCAGCCCTTGTCCTGGTATTCTATGACCGTAACGGACAATCAGCCCAGTAGTATCCGGCAAATCATTCCGCTACAGGGCGGATGCCTTTTGGTCGGTACCGTAGGAGCGGAAACACCCGATTTATTGCTGGTGTGGGCGGATGAGAATGGCAATCAGGTCCTTACCCGGCGTTTTCACGATCCCGAGGGAGCCCATCTGCTGGCCGCCTCCGGAGGGTATCAACGGGCAGATGGGCGGGTGGTGGTCGTGGCCAACCGCTTCGAAGCAACCAGTGGGGTAGAGGGTACGGGCCTTTGGTTGCTGGTTGAAGAAGATGGAACGCTTGCTGAGTGCCGAAGAATTGGGCAGGGCAGGGAGGTCATTATGCAATTAATCCCCGGGCCCACAGGTACGATCGCTGCCACGGGCAGTACCTTCCCGGCTGGCAGCACTGCCGGAGATGCCACTTTTCTGCAATGGCCGGACAACTGGTGGGAAGCCCCCGAAAATTGCCTGTCAGAACCCTGGCTGCCGGAACCCGCCGCTCTGGCTTGGAACAGCCGCTCCGGTGGCGCATTCACACAGCCCTGGCTGGCAGAAGCCAATCATCAGATGGTGGATGTGCCTTATTTTCTGGATGAAAAGCCACCCCTCTGTTGCCCGGACCAGGATACACTTTACGCTTCCATCTGCGCAGGCGAGGCATTTGAGGGCTTTACCAAAGCGGGCAATCATCGCTATCAGGTCGATAGTGTGGGAGACTGCGGGCTGGACCGGCTTCTTGTATTGGAGGTAAAAGATACGGCGGAGGTATCAGGGCTGGAAGTGCAAGCCTCAGATTGCAGTCAGCCGAACGGAGAAATTCGCTTAGTAGCGTCAGGGGATAGCCTGCAGTTTAGTTTATCGGGCGGTCCCTTTCAGACTGAGCCACAGTTTGAGGAGCTTTCGCCCGGGGTTTATACCTTGGTTGCAGAGCTGCCCAATGGGTGTACGGCCAGGGTGGATTCGGTCGTTGTGGCCGCAGATTGCCCGGTTTATCTGCCCACGGCTTTCTCTCCCAATGGTGATGGCCGAAATGATGTGCTGCAGCTGTATATTCCCTTAACCGAAACTGCTGAAGTCCTGTTTTTTCAGGTATTTGACCGGTACGGGGGGCTGGTTTACGAAGGTTCGGGCCCGTTGTCGGCAGTGCAGTGGGATGGGCGGGTGAACGGGCAGCTGGTCAATCCCGGCGTTTATACCTGCGTGGGGCTCGTGCAATTGCCCCTAAAAAAAGTAGAGATCGCTCAGGCAGTCACGGTGACGCGCTAAAAAAAGACCCGGAGCAACCATTGGCTGCCCCGGGTTTATTAGCCTATTATTACGTTTGTGGCTAGCCCATGTAAGGATAGCGGTAATCCGAAGGCGGATTGAAGTTCTCCTTGATAGAGCGGGCAGAGACCCAACGGTAGAGGTTGATGATGGAACCGGCCTTGTCGTTGGTACCCGAGCCTCTGGCACCGCCAAACGGCTGCTGCCCGACCACTGCACCGGTAGGCTTGTCGTTGATGTAGAAGTTGCCGGCGGAGTGGCGCAGGCGCTCAATGGCCTTGTGCGCAGCGTAGCGGTCGTTGGAGAATACTGCACCGGTAAGGGCATAAGGCGAGGTGCTGTCCACGAGGTCGAGCGTTGCCTCAAAGTCCTCATCCTCGTACACATAGATGGTCAGTACCGGGCCAAAGATTTCCTCCTCCATGGTAGTGAAGTGGGGATTGCTTGCTACAATGACCGTAGGTTCGATGAAGTAGCCTTCTGACTTGTCGTAGCCACCCCCCACGATAATTTCGGCTTCATTGCTCTTTTTAGCGATCTCAATGTATTTGGCAATTTTGTCAAAAGCCCGCTCATCGATCACGGCGCCCATGAAGTTGCTAAAGTCCTCCACGGTACCCATTTTCACGGTTTTGATGTCTCGGATCAGGGCTTCCTTGAGCGCTGGCCATTTGCTTTTGGGCAGGTAGGCGCGGGAGGCGGCGGAGCATTTCTGGCCCTGATACTCGTAGGCACCCCGGACCAAAGCCGTGACTACCTGCTGCACATCGGATGAAGGGTGCATAACGAGGAAGTCCTTGCCCCCCGTTTCCCCAACGATACGGGGGTAGCTGCGGTACTTCGTCAGGTTTTTGCCAATGGCCTGCCAAAGCGACTGAAATACCTTGGTGCTGCCGGTAAAGTGCAGCCCCGCGAAATGTTCGTGCTCGAAGATGATGTCGCCTGCAACCGGGCCGTCTACCAGGAGGAGGTTGATCACGCCATCCGGCAGGCCGGCGGCTTCCAGTACTTCCATCAGCAGGCCGGCGGCATAGACCTGCGTTTCGGCCGGCTTCCAGACAACGGTATTGCCCAGCAAAGCCGGTGCGCCCGGCAGGTTACCTGCGATAGCGGTGAAGTTGAAAGGCGTAATGGCAAAGACAAAGCCCTCCAGCGGCCGGTATTCCACGCGGTTCCAGATGCCGGTGCCGGGCTCGCTCAGGGGCTGGTCTTCGTACATTTCGGTCATGTACTGCACATTGAAGCGGAAGAAGTCTGCGATTTCGGCAACCGCTTCGATTTCAGACTGATGGGGTGTCTTGGACTGCCCCAGCATCGTAGCCGCGTTCATTTTGTAGCGGTAGGGACCGGAGATCAAATCCGCGGCACGCAGGAAAATGGCGGCGCGTTCCTGCCACGGCATGGCTTCCCAGGCCGGCTTGGCTTCCAATGCGGCATCAATCGCCATATTGACGTGCTCGGGGCCGCCTTTGTAATAGTGGCCCAGGGTATGCTTCAGCTCATGCGGGGGGTGCATGGCGATTTTGGTATCGGTTGTAATTTTTTTCCCGCCGATGGTCATGGGGACATCCCGCTGTTCTGCCTTCATGGCTTTGAGCGTCTCCTTGAGGGCTTCCCGCTCGGGGGTGCCGGGCGCGTAGCTCAGAGAAGGTTCGTTGACCGCAGGTGGTGGGGTGAAATATGCATTAGCCATATCACTGGTTTTATCGGTTGTGAAAAAGTTGGCGCGAAGTTAGGGGTTTCCCTTTGCTATTAAAAATGGATCAGTAGGCGGTTTGGTTGAGGTAGGTCCGGATAAACAGGATGGTATCGTATTCGCCTACATAAATCTTGGTGTCGCTATCCACCGGTTGCTGCAGGCTGGTTTTGTACGCCTTGTAAATTTGCTGGACCGCTGCGTAGTTGATCCTGGACCGGTCTCCGTCCTGATACAGCGTTTGCTCATCCTGAATCAGCCCCATGTCCCCGAAAATTTCGATGAGGAGGCGGTAGACCTGAATTTTATCTTCCGCCCGCCAGGCCAGGTTGATGAAGCCGCCGTACTGGCTGATAAAATTGCGCAGCTTGGTGATTTTGGTATAAAACTGCTGCCCCAATTGTTGGAGTTCAGTCTCCAGCGCTTCGATTTCGGTGTTGGCAGCCTTTAGCAGGGAGTCCCGTTCCTGCAGCTGCGCGGCGAGCAGTGCCTGATCGCCCGTTGCGGCATCAAGGATGGACAAGCGTTTGAGTTGTTCCACCAAAAAATCTGAGGCGTTGGCGGCCTGCCCAGCCTGTGCCGCAAGGCCAGACCGGGTAATCACCTCCTCCAGGCAAGGTCCATCCTCTGCCGGTCCCGTCAGGAAATCGGTATTCTGAAAGAGCAGGACTACCGCAGCGACCACTTCCAGGATGAGTGCGGTAAAGAGCGCATTCAGGTAGTTTTCCTTAATGGTTTTAATCACGCCCGTAATCCCCAGCAGGGTGATGATCGCGGTGACCGAGAAGATGATGATGAAAATCCAGAACAGTGCTTCTTTCATAAAGGGGCCGTAGTTTTTATCGAAACTACGGAAAAAAATACGAGTTTTGTCGGACAAGTAGCGGGGCAAAAATAAAATACACAACTTTCAAAAAGCTTTTGCCCCAACATTGCACAAAACTCGCCCTCTGATTGGTTTTGTGCAACGTTGGAACAAAACCAGTTGTGTATTTTATTTTTCGAGAAGCCCTAAACATTATTCAGATACCACATTTTCTCCGTTATGGATAACCTTGTAGAGCTGCTGCAGCGCCGGGCACAAGAGGCACCTGATTTTACGCCTTTCATTTTTTTGAGAGATGGCGTATCGGACGAGCAGCCCCTGAGCCACCGCCTTTTTGATGAGCAGGCCCGTCGGGTAGCGGCTCATTTACAGGCACAGGGGCTGAAGGGAGAGCGGTTGCTTTTGCTTTTTCCGCAAGGGATAGAGTATCTGATTGCCTTATTTGGCTGTTTCTACGCCGGCGTGATTGCCGTGCCTGCCTATCCGCCCCGCAATAACCGGAATCTGCTGCGCCTGAAAGCCATTATGCAGGACTGTGACGCCAGATTCATTCTGGCAGACCAGAAAGGGGTGGAGTATATGGAAGGCATGCAGGAAGATTTTTCTGCCTACACCTTCCTGCCCATGGAAAAACTGATGGGCGCGCCTGCCGAATGGGTGCCGCATCCCGTCAGCCCTGAGGATATTGCCTACCTGCAGTACACTTCAGGTTCCACGGGGGACCCTAAGGGTGTCATTATCCGACATGAAAACGTCATGGCCAATATAGCTGGCTGTATGCACACGCACATCTCTGATTTGTCAAGAAGTGTTTCCTGGATACCTATGTATCATGATATGGGGCTGATTTCGATGTTGACCTATCTGGTTCAGGGAGGCGTAAAGTGCTATTTTATGTCTCCGGTTCATTTCATTCAGCAGCCGGTACGATGGCTCGCGGCGGTAAGCCGGTATCAGGCTGAGTTTACCCTTGGTCCCAATTTTGCCTTTGATTTGTGCTGTGAAAAAATCACAGACGAGCAGCTGGAAGGGTTGGACCTCAGCAGCATCCGTAGTGTGGTTTCCGGCTCGGAGCGGGTGCGGTGGCGTACCATTCAGGCTTTCTGTGAGCGTTTTGGGCAGGTGGGATTTCCCAAAACAGGCTTCCTTCCCTCCTTTGGGCTGGCGGAAGCAACGCTTATTGTAACGACCTCCGCTCTTGATCAAAAAGCCAGGGTTTACTGCCCGGAAGCTGGGCAGTCGCTATTGGCATGGGATGCTGAAGCCTTGCAAAATGCTAACCCTGAACAAGTGCAGGTCAGCAACGGGAAACCCGTTGATGGGGCAGAGGTGGTGATTGTAGATGCCCAGACCAAAGCACTGTGCCCGGAAGGCGCGGAGGGTGAAATATGGGCAGCTTATCCCAGCTCCATCGCCTCCGGTTACTGGGAACGGCCGGAGGAAAGCAAAAAGACATTTGAGAATTATACAGCTTCCGGTCAGGGGCCCTACCTCCGCACCGGCGATCTGGGTTTCCTGATGGATGGGGACCTGTTCATTACCGGACGGGAAAAGGACCTGATCATCATCCGGGGCGCCAATTACTACCCGGACGACATTGAGGAGGTAGTGGAACAGGCCCACCCCGCCCTGCAGGACAACGGCTGTGCTGCTTTTGCCGTGGAACATGCGGGTGGGGAGCGCCTGGTCCTGGTGCAGGAAGTCCGTCGCACCGAATGGCGCAATGCGGACGAGCAGAAAGTGGTGGACGCCATACGACAGGCGGTGAGCGAGGTTTTTGAAATTCAGCCCTATGCGATTGCACTGATCCGGCCCATGAGCCTGCCAAAGACCTCAAGCGGCAAGGTACAGCGCTATGCGGCCCGGGAGGATTACCATAACGGTGCCCTGAGGATGATGCATGAGTGGACCCAGCCTGAGGCAACCTCTACCGGCGCGGGCCCTGTTCCGGAGCCGGGGACGGCTGATTTTGGCGTGCCGGCGATCGTCCAATGGCTGCAACAGCAGATTGCAGAAAAAGTAAAAATGCCGGTAGAGCAGATCAAAGCCACCGACCCGGTGAAAGCCTATCCGCTGGAATCTGTGGATGCGGTCTTTATCTCCGATGAGTTATCAGACTGGCTGAAGCTTCGGCTTACCCCGGATACCTTTTGGGCTTTCGACTCCATACAGGAACTGGCGGAGCATCTGCTCAGGCAATATCAGGAGAACCACGCCTAAGGACCCGCTATGTTATTCACATCCCTGGATTATTACCTCTTTTTGCCGATTGTCGCCCTGGTGTTTTTCCTCACGCCGGTGCGCTTCCGCTGGGCGTGGTTGCTGGTCGCGAGTTATTACTTCTACATGGACTGGAACCCCTGGTACATTTGGCTGATCGTGGGGTCTACGCTGATTGATTATACGGCAGCCCTGCAGATTGAAGGGGCTCCTGACCGGCAACGAAAGAAGGCATGGCTATGGCTCAGCATCGCCGCCAACCTGGGGCTGTTGTTTACGTTCAAGTATTTCAATTTCCTAAGTGGGGAAGCGGCTAAAGTAGCCCGTCTGTTCCAGCCGGCGTTTGAAGCCTATCATTTGGATATTCTCCTGCCGGTGGGGATTTCCTTTTACACCTTTCAGACCATGGCCTACACCATAGATGTGTACAAGGGGTTTACGAAAGCCGAGCGCCACCTGGGTCGTTATGCCCTGTACGTGAGCTTTTTCCCGCAGCTGGTGGCCGGCCCTATTGAGCGTTCCCGGGATTTGCTTTCCCAGTTCCACTTCAACTACCGGTTCGATTATCAGCGCATTGTGGGCGGGCTGCAGCTCATCCTCTGGGGCTTGTTCAAAAAGCTGGTCATTGCCGACCGCCTGGCGCTCTTTGTGGATGAGGTGTACGGGCATCCGGCGCAGTACGAAGGCTTTACAGTATGGCTGGCGTCAGTATTTTTTCTGTTTCAGATTTTCTGTGATTTTTCGGCTTATACGGATATTGCGATTGGCAGTGCGCGGATACTGGGCGTACGCTTGTCGCAAAACTTTGAGAACCGGGTGTATGTCATCACCTCTTTCAATAAATTCTGGCGGGGCTGGCACATCACCCTGACCAACTGGTTTAGGGACTATGTGTTCTTTCAGCTGACACCAATGAGGCGTGGCATGGCGTGGATACTCGTTGCTACTGTCATTTCCTTTACCCTGAACGGGATATGGCACGGTGCGGAGTGGACATTCCTGATTTGGGGCGGGCTCAATGGGCTATTTGTTGCCCTGGAGTCGCTGCTCTCGAAGCCTGCAGATCGTTGGCTGAGCCAGATGGGGTTGTCAAAAGGCAGGCCCCTGCGCTGGCTGGTTGATTTTGCTTTATTTTTCAACCTGGCGGTCTTGAGCATTATCTTTTTCCGTGCTGTGAATGTTCAGGATGCCTTTATGCTCATTGGGCAGTTGCCAAAGATCAGGCCCATTCAGCTGCACGAAAGCATAGCCGATATTGTTGGCGTAAGGGATTTTCTTATTGCAGCAGGTATGTTGATTTTTATGGACGTGATGCACCGATTGTTCAGGGGGCAGGATGTTGACGTCTACCTCCGACAAAAGCCCTGGTGGGGGCGACTGGCATTTTATGTACTGCTCATCAATTTGATTTTATACCTGAGAGTGCCGGAGCAACAGGCGTTTATCTATTTTGAGTTTTAACGAAATTGAAGCATGAAACAAGGGTTAGCTGTTGTATCTAAATTGGCATTTTTATTTTGCTGCACCCTGCTGCCTTTTCTGCTTATTCAACTTCGGGAGGTACCGGAAAATGACCCGTTTTACCGAAAACTAACTCAGCCTGCCGATCATTTTGTTGCGGGCGATTCAAGAGCATTCCGCGGGGTAGCGCCTACGGTCATTAAATCAGCATTAGGGCTTGAAGGGGCGTTTTTAAATTTAGCATTTACGGGCGTACATTCACCCTATGGGCAGTATTACAATCGTTTTCTGAAACGGAAGTTAGCCCGGGGCAACGCTAACTCATTGTTTGTACTTGTTGTTTCGCCCTCATCGCTGATGGACTTCAAATTGGCGAAGGTGCCAAGGGAGTCCGGTTTCAGGGTTTATGACCTCTACTTTGTCAATATGGACCCTAATCTGGAGTATCTGCTTCGCAATGTCAATATGGAGGAGCCACTACTAAATGTTCTGCTGGATAAAGGCAAAGGCAGGGGAGCAGTCAGTAAAACCAAAAAAGATGGTTGGGGTATTCGCATCGACCCTCCCCGGTCACTGGAACCGGAAGAAATAGAGCCCGCTTTCAAAAAACGCTCAGAACGAAATGCGCTTGTGCCCTCGCCGGAGCGCGAAGCAGCATTTGAGGTACTGGTCCGTGAACTGCAGGAAAAGGGAGAGGTGGTCATTGTACGGATGCCGTTGCCTGGACAGGTTTGGGCTTATGAACAGACTTTTGCCCCGTTTTTGGACCCTTTTCTGGAAAGGGTTGCCGGGCAGGCTAAAGTGCATTACCTTAACTACGCGCCTCTGGGCGACGGGTACACTTATCACGATGGGCTCCACCATCTAGATAAGAAAAGTGCTATCCGCTTTTCGGAAAAACTGGCTGCCGACCTTAAAGCGTTGGGGGTACCGCACTAGTGCGACTAGACCGAATTATTTGATAGTATTTTCACACCTGAGCCTTCTGTAGTGCCTGGTCTTTAACGGTCAAATATTTACGGCTCAATCCACTAGGCAGATTTATTTCCTGTTTTCAGACCAGCGCTGCAGGTAGTCCTTACGGCGGTCTGCCTGTTGCTGTTCCGTGTTCCTGGATAAGCCGGGGCAGAGCTTCTCGCTCTGCCCCGGCAGCCATAGCGCTTAAATGCAGAGTCTGGTATTGATAGATAGTGGCCACTTCGTATGGCGTAAATAATCTGCGGTATCACTTTCTGTTTTGTGCAATTCCGTAATACCAAAAGAGAATTCAATTGATAAATCAAGTAAATCGAATCCTCATATTAGTATGTTAAAAGAGGAGATAATAGCTTAAGAATAAGAGTTGAAAATCAATGATTATGAGCTGCAGTGTAAGGGTTGTTATGGACACTAAGTCTTCCACCGCCACCCCCACCGCGTCAGTGCCACTGTAGCTGCCAGCGACAGCCCGGTAATGAGTACGCCCCTCAGCAAGCCCATTAGCGCATGGCCATTCATACCCCCCACAAAGCCGGCAAGCCCGGAAATTTTTAAGATCGGCCACACCAGCAGCCAGGGTGCCACGTAGGCAATCATCGGATTGCGCCCCGTATCGGCCAGCCACCGCCAGCCGCGTGCCCGGTAGTGGTCGAGCAACAGGAAAAAAGCCATAAACAGGAAGGTAGACAGCCCGGCGGTCACATAGTAATAGCTCATCGTTGCGTGATCCTTCCGGATGCCACCCTCGTAGGGCTCAAAGGCCATGCCTACAATCAGGAAGGCACTGCCCCATGCCAGCAATTGGCGCAGGAAGCGGGCGGCGGGCGTGGCGTCTTTTCGAAGGAGCAGGGCTGTAAGTGCCAAAACACCTAATTGGAGCAGCAACAAGAGAAACCCCCAGCGCCCAAACAGGCCGGTAAGGGACAGGGCAACCAGGGCGGCCATCAGCCATCCGGTAGCGGACAGGGAGGCGGAACCGCCGCCCGGCTCCCTTTTGGCAGCATAAGCGTGTGCCAAATCGCCCACAATTGACCCGGCAAGCACGATGTGCAGGTATTGCAAAAAGCTGAAATTGAAGAACCAGGGCAGGGGCGAGCCATTCCAAAGCACCGCAGTCCAGTTGTCGCCGGCAGATTGGCTGAGGCGGAGGGCAAGCAGCACCGCCAGTATAGCCAGTCGGGGCAGTACGTTGTTGCGGGTCAACAGCCAGGCCACTGCCCCAAAGAAGGCAACGTTAGACAGGATCAGGATGATAATATCGGTCCGTTCCAGAGACAGGTAGCGGCTGTCACCGGGTTTTGGCTCACCGGGGAGTAGTAGCAAATAGGCGATGGCCAGGATGAGGCCAAGGGTATTAAAGTGCTCGTGGTACTTCCACTGCCGTAGGCGTGGGTGCGTGCCGTAGATGGCGAAGAGCAGCACAAAGCCCCCCAAAGCCAGCAGTTGCTCCACGGTGCCCGGGCTGTCTGTCATGTACTGCGGGATCAAATGCTGATAAAACAAGGCAAAAAAGAACAACCAGCCCCACCGTTTGAAGGCCTGTAGGGCGATGCGCCATTCCGGTACCCCTTTTTCCAACCGGGCACGCAGGGAAAACGGAAAAGCCATGCCCATCGCAAAAAGAAACATCGGAAAGACCAAATCCACCCAGGTGATGCCCGCTATCCCGGGGTTGAACTGATGATCAGGAGGCGGCACCTGTGCGTGGTGCATCCAGGCCGGCAGCACGCCGCCGTGCGCAATGTGCCCGGAAAGAATCATGCCGATAATGGCCAGCCCGCGGAGGGCATCGAGGGCGGAAGACCGCGCGGAAGTCGTTGCTGTGCTCAATTTTTGAACTAAAAATAGTAAAAATGGAGGTAGCTCAACGCTACTTTAGCCGATTCTCAAGCACCACAAACGGGATGCCCCCCTTTACCCAGGCCTTTATCTCTCCGCGATCCGGTACGACTTCAAAGGCCAGGGACCCCAACACCAGGTCCTCGTCCCCATCCAGATCGATATCGGCATTGTCCATGACGATCCACCGGCCCAGGGTCGACTGTGGGAAAGTGAAAGCCTGCATCGTCCAGTCGCCCTGATTTTCAAAAAAGACAAAACCGGCTTCCGGCTGCCGCTTAAAATCCGGAAAAAAGGAAATCGCTGCCAGGTCAAGGTCCCCATCCTGATCAAAATCTCCGGGGATGGCATCGTACGCGCCGGGCAGTGGCTGGAAAAAGGCCTGTTCAAACCCCAGTGCCCCATCGTTCTCGAAGAAGTAGATGCCGTGGTAGGGCTTCAGCACGGGCGGGTAGTCGGCATTATCGCCCGCAGTGTAGAGGATGTCGGTATGCCCGTCCTGATTATAGTCGAGCAAACGGAAAGTGCTTGAGCCATAAGCGGCAGGCAGGCGAAGGATTGGCTTTTCCCGGAAGGTGCCATTGCCCAGGTTTTCATACAACCAGAACCCTTCGTCGCCCTGCCCGAAGAGCGCCAGGATATCCGGCTGTCCGTCCCCGGTGAAATCCTGAATAGCGGTTTTGATGGCACCGGGCTGCGCGCGCAGGGTGTGCGGTGTGAATGTACCATTGGGATGTTGTTCCCACCAGGCCAGCCGCCCGGTCCATTTGGCAAATTCTGCAATCACCACATCCATGCGGCCGTCCCCGTTTAGGTCGGCATAGGCACTGTGCACCGGGCGCTGCAGGCTGTCGATGAGAATTTGCGGAGGCTGTCCGCCGCCTTTGGGCAATTGGAGCAGAAAGCCCCCGGGCGCATCGGTAGGGGAGAAGGAGCCCATAACCGTCAGGAGCAGATCGGCGGGGTTATCCTGCAGGCTGACCGCTCCTTCCCGGACTTTCGCCTGTTGCCGCAGCTGTAGGTTTGGGTCGAAGACCATCAGCCGTTGCTTGTTGGCATCGCCCAGGTATAGTCCTCCGGGGAAGGCATCGATCAGGGTGGTGGAGGGCGGAGACAAGAAGTAGTCCGGAAAGCGGGCCTGAAAGAGCGAGGTGGTGTCCAATGCCAATGGAGCAGGCAAGTCCCACACGGTGGGTGCATTTTCCAGGTAAAAGGCCTGAATAGCCAGCCAGGTGGCCGAGTCAATGAGCGGTTGTTCGGGGAAAACCCGGCGGGCTTCCACTGCCTGCCCTCCCGGCCCGTTTTCAATCAGTTGCTGCCGGGGGCTGTCCTCCGGATAGTGCCCGAGAAAGTAGCCCATACGGGGCAGGACGTGGGCTTCCCAGGTTGATTTGGGGAGGAGGTCCGGCTCCGGGTATTGATGGCAGGCGGCGCAATGGATGCGGGCCCATGCTTCTCCGGTGGGAGAGGACTGGGAAGGTTTGGCCGTGGGGCGGCAGGCGTGAAAAACGGCCAAAAAGCCAACTGAAAGCAGGAAGGGAAGCAGGTAGCCGCGCATTTTTCTGCAAAGGTACAGGGCCACAGGTTAACAGCATGTTATTTCTCGGTACATGCAGGTCCAAAAGCATCTAATTAGAGCGAACTGGAAAAAAACGAAAGAAAGATGAAACATCGGGCCCGCCTGCCCGTACTATAGCATAATCTTCCCCCCGGTGAATCTCGAAACACAGCCTCCCACTCAGCCACCATGAAAGCACAATCAAGACAAAGATCAACACTATTGGTATTCGCTGTACTGGCTATTTTTGCCGGCTGTACCAGCGAGCAACTGCCCAATCCACTGGATACCCGTTTGGAGCGACGGTTGGTGGAACTGTCTCCGGACGGTTCATTGGATTACTTCCGGTTGCCCGATAGTGAAACTGAATTAAGCGCCGTTCCGGCAGGAGTCGGCAATCCATTAACCAAAGAAAAGATAGCACTGGGCCGGATGCTCTTTTTTGAGACCGGCCTGGCGGCAAATGCCATGCATGAAGGCGGTAAGGGGACTTACTCCTGTGGCAGCTGCCATGTGCCTACTGCCGGATTTATGCCCGGCACCAAGCAAGGCATCGCAGACGGAGGCGTAGGGTTTGGCCAAAACGGGGAAAGTAGAGGCAAACTCAACGGCTACGCCGAAGAAGAGCTTGACGTGCAAGGCGCTCGTCCACTCAGTGTGCTCAATACTGCTTTTGTTACCAACTCCACCTGGAGCGGTAAGTTTGGCGCTAATCACGTCAACAGAGGCACAGAGCATGCATGGGTGGGCGACGCCGAAGTCAACGAGCGGGGCCTGGATGGCCTGGAGGCACAGATTATCGAAGGGCTCATTTTGCACCGCATGCGGGTCACGGTCGGCTGGCTCGATACCCTGGGCTATCTGCCGATGTACGATGCTGCCTTTGCCGATTTCCCGGAAGGGGACCGCTATTCTCCCCTGACCACGAGCTTTGCCCTTTCGGCTTACCTGCGTTCGCTGACCACTACAGAGGCGCCCTTTCAGCGCTGGGTGCGCGGGGAGGAAAACGCCATGAGCGATCAGGAAAAAGCCGGCGCAATGGTCTTTTTCACCAAAGGAGGCTGTTATCGTTGCCATAAAGGTGCGGCACTGAGTAGTAATGAGTTTCATGCCCTCGGGGTGCGCGACCTGTGGGAATCCGGCGCTTTTGCTACGGGCCCCAATGATATCCGGAACTTCGGGCGGGGCGGCTTTACCGGCTTTGAGGAGGATTTCTACAAGTTTAAGGTGCCTCAGCTCTACAATATGAAAAATTCACCCTTTTATTTCCACGGCAGCAGCCGGCATTCCTTGCGGTCCGTTGTGGAATACTTTAATAAAGGGGTGCCTGAAAATGACCGGGTGCCGGAGGCGCAAATTTCCCCGTTCTTCCATCCACTGAACCTTACAGCGCAGGAAATTTCCGATCTCGTGGAATTCCTGGAGCACGGGCTTTACGACCCCAATCTGGACCGGTTTGTACCGGAAGCCGTCCTGTCGGGCAATTGCTTCCCGAACAACGACCCGCTGTCGCAGGAGCAACTGGGGTGCAACTAAAAATTTATACAAGAGGCTTCTACAGCCTGGATATAATTGCAACTATCTTTGGAAGGTGGCCTTCGGGCTGCCTTTTTTTTGTGGTGTGCTAAACCCTTGCAATTAGTGAGAATTAGTTGTACTTTTCTGATTCATAAGTTTTGTATGCAGCTTAAACAACAACATATCGATATTATTCAACGATACTTCAG
>JANSXW010000318.1 GCA_024742755.1 bacterium
CCCCCCCTGCGCCTCCCCGCCCCACGCTGCGCCCGTCGGGGAGGCTTGACTGCCCAAGTCGCCCCGTCCGACGGCCGTGTCTGCGGCCGAGTCCGGGCCCACAGACCCCCCGCCCGACGCTGTGCCCGTAATTCGACGCGTAACCCCCCGACGCCGCACCCAACGCCCAGGACCCCCGCCCGACGCTGCGCCCGACGTCGCCCTCAACGGAAGCGCCCGCCCGACACCCGACGCTCAAGCCCGATGCCCAAGACCTCCCGCCCGACGCTGCGCCCGCGCTGCGCCCGACGCCCCTGCGCCCGACGCTGCGCCCGACGCATGATCCCTTGCCCGACGCTGCGCCCGACGCTGCGCCCGACGCATGATCCCTTGCCCGACGCTGCGCCCGACGCACAAGACCCCGCGCCCGACGCTGCGCCCGACGCCCAAAACCCCTGCCCGACGATGCGCCCGACGCATGATTCCCCGCCCGCCAGCGCGCCCGACGCCTAAGACGCCCCCGCCCGACGCTCCCCCCGACGCATGACCCCACGCCTGCGCCTCCCCGCCCGACGCTGCGCCAGACAATGACATGACTCCCCTAAGACCCCCCGCACGACGCCCGACGCCCCCCCGCCCGACGCTGTGCCCGACGCGTAACCTGACGCGCAACCCCTCGACGCCGCACCCAACGCCCAGGACCCCCGCCCGACGCTGCGCCCGACGCTGCGCCCGACGCACGAACCCCCCCCCGCCCGAAACAATCCCGAAACCGTGCCCGACGCCTCCCCGCCCGACGCCGCGCCCGACCCGCCCGACGCCGCGCCCAACGCTAAGACCCCGACGCCGCGCCCGACACCGCCTGCTCGACGCTGCGCCCGACGCCCATGACCCCTCGCGCCCAACACCCAAGACCTCCTGCCCGACGCTGCGCCCGACGCAGGACCCCACGCCCGACGCCGCGCCCGACGCCCAAAGACTTCAAGATGCCCCGCCCGACCGACCCATGCCCAACCCCAGACGCCGTGCGCCCGACGCATGACCCCACGCCCGACGCCGCGCCCGACGCCCAAAGACTTCAAGATGCCCCGCCCGACGCTGCGCCCGACCGACCCATGCCCCAACCCCAGACGCCGCGCCCGACGCCCAAAGGCCCCCTGCCCGACGCGCCCGACGCCCAAGACCCGCTCGACGCTGCGCCCAACACTCCCAACCCACGGACCCCTCGCCCCTGAGCCCACAGCCCAACATATGGGCTCTGCCCACGGAACCGTCAGCTGCCAGCGGCAATTCGCGACACCGCCCACAAGCTTGGGATCCTCGACACCTTGCACGGGGCTGAGAGCCATGTTGGCCGCGCCCGCGCGCAGTTGCCGGGCATGGTGGCTCGGCGTCCGGGCGCATCGGCGTGCGTCGGGCGTGGCGTCGGGCGCGGCGTCGGGCGCGGCGTCGGGCGCGGCGTCGGGCGTGGCGTCGGGCGCGGCGTCGGGCGCGTTCCGGTCGGGGCATCCTCGAAAACGTCCTCGAAAAACATCGCCGAAACGTCCTCGAAACGTCCTCGGAAACATCGCCGAAACAGCCTCGACGCGCGTGGTGTCGGGCGCGGGGATCGGTCAAACCGTCGGGCGCGGAGAAAACTTCCTCGAAACATCCTCGATTCGTCCTCGAAACATCCTCAATTTGTCCGACGTCCTCGAAACAGCTCCGGAATAGCCGCGAAACATCCTCGACGTTAGCGTCGCGGTGTCCGCCCGGAGGGCGCGCAGCAAGATCGTCACGTTTGTCGTCACCGTGCGCGGCCACGGGGCAGCATGGCCAATCAAACGGCCCTACTCCTGGCAAATCGTCCGCGGCAAGTACTCGACAATGCCGGTCGCTTCCCAGCCCTTGGCACGGCCGCTCGACCCCAGCAACTCCGCACAAATTGCCTGCCCGATGGCACGCCCGACGCCAAGCCTCCGGCCAGCCAAGAGCCATGGCTTCCAACAGCCAGGGAGCTCGCCCCACTGTGCCCGACGGCCCGGCCAACGACCACTGAAAACCATGCCTTGACAAGCTAGACGCCAAGCCACGCCACAAAAAACAACTGGAAAAGCCGCGATTCCAGAAACCAATCCTCGCCACTGCCGCACTCCCAGTCATGCCAAACCACGGAAAAACACCCCCGCACTCCAAACCACGGAAAAACTTCAAACCACTCCAAGCACCCCGCCGAACAGCCAAGGGCGCGGGCGCCCGACGCTCAGCACCTTGCCCGATCGACAGCCAAGGACCCCCGACGCCAAGCACCTCGCCCAACAGCAAGGCGCCCAACGCTGCCTAACAGCCAATTACGCCAGACAGTGCGTCCGACGGCGTGCCCGACGCCTTGCCCGACGCCCTGCGCGACGACCGTCGACAACCACTGAAAAACTACTCCCAACCAAGGAAAAAC